>JAQUVV010000216.1 GCA_028693195.1 Lachnospira sp. | reverse complement strand
CGTAGATTTTTACATATGAATTTGTAGATGATTACAAATTCACAGACAGAGTAAGAATGGAGTTAAAACGATAATATGAAAATCACGGTTGTATGTGTCGGGAAGATTAAGGAAAAGTTTTATGTACAGGCAATTGATGAATATGCAAAAAGGCTGTCTAGATACTGCAAGCTGGAAGTGATTGAAGTCGCAGATGAAAAGACACCTGATCATGCCAGCGATGTAGTCAATGAGCAGATTAAGAGCAAAGAGGGAGAAAGAATTCTCGGAGCAATGAAAGACGATTCCTATGTAATTGCACTTGCGATTGATGGAGAAATGCTGGATTCCGTAAAGCTTTCTAAAAAAATTGAGAAGCTGGGTGTTGATGGATGCGGACATATTACATTTGTAATTGGCGGTTCATTAGGACTTGCATCTGAAGTCATGAAGAGAGCCGACTATAAGCTTAGTTTCTCTAAGATGACATTTCCACATCAGCTAATGCGGGTGATTCTGCTGGAGCAGGTGTATCGCAGTTATCGGATTATGATGAATGAACCATATCATAAGTAGAAAATATAAGGAACATTTTGTTACATTGCAGCCAAAAGTTTGCGGGGTGCAGCAAGAATGGAGATTAAGATGAAAAGAAGTCAGAAAAGAATCTTATCAATATCAATTATATTGATTGTGGTATTGCTGGTCGTTGGATATATGAAGTTTTTTAATGGAACAGGGATTTATCTTTCGACGGGAATGAAGAAAACGGAACTGGTGAAAGTAGATGGGAATGTAGGATATACATTTGAAGCCAATCTATTAATGTCGGATGCAAAGAAGCAGTATGAGAAGATATTTGGGACAGATGTATGGAATCAGCAGATTAATGGGATTTCTTTTGCTGATTATACTAAGGATCAGATTCGTTCCAAAATGATTCGAATTCAGTGTATGAATGTATATGCGGAGGAAAAAGGTGTGGTACTTTCCAGAGATGAGAAGGAAGCAGTTTCTCATGCTGTAGATGAATATATGGCGGGATTAACAGAGACACAGATTGATGCGTTATCTATAACGAAGGATAAGTTAAACGATATGTTTACTGATTTTGCAGTGGCACAGAGAGTATATAACGATATGATATCTGTGATGAATATTGAGGTCTCTTCTGATGATGCACGTGTGATTGATATTCTGTATTTATGTACAGAGTCTCAGGATGATATTAACAAGGCAAAGACAGAGCTTGCAGCTGGAAGCTCTTTTTATACAGTGGTAAATAAGTACAATACTGGAGATAAATATGAATATGAGTTAAAGCGTGGAGAGATGAATGAAGCATTTGAGAAGGCGGCATTCAATTTAAAGAGCGGTGAGACAAGCGATGTCATTGAAGTAGATGGTAAGTACTACTTAATCAAATGTACCAGCGATAATGATAAAGTGAAGACGGAAGTTAATAAGACAACGCTTCTTTCCCAGAAACAGCTGGAGCAGTTCAATGAAACATTTGAAGAATATGAATCTAAGATTTATGTTGAGTGGAACAACAGTCAATGGGAGAAGATGCAGGTATCAGCGAATGAAGTATATGGAGTGAATTTTGAAGAGATTTTTAATCAATATTTAAAGTGAAAAATTGCAGAAAAACTGTAAAAAACTTTGCGGAAGGTGATCTTCTGAATAGTTACGAAAGTTTAACATAATAGGAATATATATTTGTAAAAGCATTTCGCGTAAAGCGGAAGACATAATGGAAATAAACATAGTTAGAAATGGAGAATAAGATGGCAGGAAACAAGTATGATGCAAGTAGTATTTCAATACTGGAAGGGTTAGAGGCAGTTCGTAAACGACCTGGTATGTATATTGGTAGTGTTGGAACAAAGGGATTAAATCATTTGATTTATGAAATTGCGGATAATGCAGTTGATGAACATCTAGCAGGGTATTGTACAGAAATTGATGTGACATTGAATAATGATGGAACAGCAACAATTAAAGATAACGGACGAGGTATCCCGATTGGTATTCATCCAAAGGCTGGAATTCCAGCTGTTGAAGTTGTATTTACAGTGCTTCATGCTGGTGGTAAGTTTGGTGATGGTGGATATAAGATTTCAGGAGGTCTTCATGGCGTTGGTGCATCTGTTGTTAATGCGCTTTCAGAGTGGCTTGAAGTTGAGATTCGCGTAGATGGTGGTGTTTATAAGCAGCGTTATGAAAGAGGAAAAGCCACAGGTAAGCTGGAACAGATTGGTACTTGTAGGAAGCATGATACAGGAACGATTGTTACATTCTTACCAGATGACCAGATATTTGAAAAGACTAGATTTAAGTCGGAATCTATTAAGAGCCGTCTTCATGAAACAGCTTATCTCAATCCAGGATTAGCGATTAATTTTGAAGATAAGAGAAGCGGGTGTGAAGAGAAGGTTACCTATCACGAAGAAGATGGATTGAAGGCCTATGTAAAGGATTTGAATGTCGGTAAGGAAACAGTATGTGATATTGTATATTTTAAGAAAAGCCAGGATGGAATCGAAGTTGAAGTTGCATTCCAGTATGTGAATGAATTTGAAGAGAATATTCTTGGATTTTGTAATAATATTTACACACAGGAAGGCGGAACACATATTACGGGCTTTAAGACCAAGTTTACCATGATTATCAATCAGTATGCCAGAGAACTTGGAATCTAAAAGGAAAAGGACGCTAACTTTACAGGACTGGATGTTCGAAATGGTATGACAGCAGTGGTTGCAATCAAGCATCCAGCACCACGATTTGAGGGACAGACGAAAACCAAGTTGGATAATCCAGATGCAGGTACGGTAGTCAGTTCTATTACCAATGATGAGATTCAGCTATACTTTGACAAGAATCTTGATTCATTAAAGTCTGTCATTGCATGTGCGGAGAAGTCGGCTAAGATTCGTAAGGCAGAGGAGAAGGCAAAGACCAATCTTTTAACAAAACCAAAGTTCTCTATTGATAGTAATGGAAAGCTTGCAAATTGTGAGAGCAGGAAACCGGAAGAGTGCGAGGTCTTTATCGTAGAGGGAGATTCCGCCGGTGGTTCAGCAAAGACTGCAAGAAATAGAAAAACACAGGCGATTCTTCCAATTCGAGGTAAGATATTGAATGTAGAAAAGGCAAGTATTGATAAGGTTCTTGCCAATGCAGAAATCAAGACGATGATTAATTCCTTTGGATGTGGATTCCTGGAAGGATACGGTAATGATTTTGATATTAGTAAGCTTCGTTATCATAAGATTATTTTGATGACGGATGCCGATGTGGATGGAGCTCATATTGATACATTGCTCTTAACATTTTTCTATCGATTTATGCCAGAGTTGATCAATCAGGGACACGTATATATTGCGACTCCGCCTCTGTATAAAGTGGAACCAAAGAAATCAGTAAGAGCGACCGCAGCAAAAGCTGTGAAGGCCGGAAAGACAAATTATGGTTCTAAGAATAGTGCAGATTTGAATCAAGGGCAGTATCTTTATGATGATAAGGCATTGGAAAAGTACAGAAGAGAGCATCAGGGAGAATCATTTACTTTACAGAGATACAAAGGTCTTGGAGAGATGGACCCGGAGCAGTTGTGGGAGACCACGTTGAATCCAGATACAAGAATCTTAAAGCAGGTCGAAATAGAGGATGCTCGTATGGCTACAGAAGTCACTGCAATGCTTATGGGAACCGAGGTTCCTCCGAGACGAGATTTCATATATAGACATGCCAATGAGGCGGAAATTGATGCATAGAACATCATATTTGTATGAATATGAGTTGTTGAGATGGCAATATTTCAATATGCAATATATAAGATGATAATAATTAGTAGTAGAATGGAGATAAAAAATGGCAGAACAGATAGTTAAGACCGAGTATTCGGAGTTGATGCAGAAGTCTTATATTGATTATTCCATGAGCGTTATTACTGCACGTGCACTTCCAGATGCCAGAGATGGTTTGAAGCCGGTTCAGAGGCGTGTGCTTTATGCGATGGATCAGTTGGGCTTGAATTATGATAAGCCACATAGAAAATCAGCACGTATTGTTGGTGATACCATGGGTAAGTACCATCCACATGGCGATAGCTCTATATATGAAACATTAGTTGTTCTTTCTCAGGATTTTAAAAAGGGAATGGCTTTAGTTGATGGTCATGGTAACTTTGGTTCCATCGAAGGTGATGGTGCCGCTGCCATGCGATACACAGAAGCAAAGTTAAAGAAGTTTACACAGGAAGTTTATCTGGCTGATTTGGATAAAAATGTTGTGGATTTTGTTCCAAACTTCGATGAGACAGAGAAAGAACCAGCAGTACTTCCAGTTAGAGTACCAAATCTGTTAGTGAATGGTGCAGATGGTATTGCGGTTGGTATGACGACCAATATTCCAACACATAATCTAGGCGAAGTTGTGGATGCAGTCTGTGCATATATGGATAATGAGGATATTACTACAGAAGAGCTGATGCAGTATTGTATTGGACCAGATTTCCCAACAGGTGGCAAGGTAGTCAACAAGAGTGAACTGCTTAATATCTATGAGAATGGTACTGGGAAAATCAAGCTTCGTGGTAAAGTGGATTTTGAACCAGGATTGAAGAAAACGGACAGAGATAAGCTTGTAATCTCAGAGATTCCGTATACTATGATTGGGGCGAATATTGGAAAGTTCATCTCCGACGTTGTAGATTTAATTGAAACAAAGAAGGCAGTGGATGTCGTAGATATATCCAATGAATCTTCAAAAGAAGGAATTCGTATTGTTCTGGAATTAAAGAAGAATGCAGATGTGAAGAATCTGGA
>JAQUVV010000215.1:876-4818 GCA_028693195.1 Lachnospira sp. | reverse complement strand
TATTCTCTGGAATGATCGGTGCTTGGTGTCGTTGGATCACAGCCATGATCTGCGGTAATGATCATCAAATCCTTATCCTGCATAGCATCCATAATTTCAGGAAGACGCATATCAAATTCGTGAAGTCCTCTTGCATATCCGACATAATCATTACGATGTCCCCACATGGAATCAAATTCCACAAGATTTGTATAAATCAGCCCACAATTTTCTTGTTTCATATAATCAATGGTCACGTCAATACCGTCCTGATTATCCTTGGTATGTGTTGCTTTTGTAATACCAACGCCTGCAAAGATGTCTTCGATTTTACCAACGCCAATAACATCTTGTCCACTGTCAGCCACTCGGCATAAAATATTATCCTTGGATGGTTTTAAGGAAAAATCTCTTCTGTTAGAAGTTCTTGTGTAATTGCCATCAGTTCCAATAAACGGTCTGGCAATCACTCTTGCAACTGTATGTTTTCCTGTCAAAATGTTTCTCGCAGATTCACACAGTTCATATAAACGAGACAGTGGAATCACATCCTCATGGGCGGCAATCTGGAAAACAGAATCACCTGAGGTATATATAATAGGCTTCCCAGTTTCTACATGCATATCTCCGAACTGTTTAATTACTTCTGTGCCCGATGCTGGTTTATTACAAAGAATTCCAGGTAAAACGTTTTCTTTAATAAATCGATTGAGGATATCTTTAGGAAAGCCCTCGGGATAAACAGGAAATGGATCAGGGGAATAAATACCTGCCATTTCCCAGTGCCCAATGGTTGTATCTTTTCCGTTAGACATTTCCGCTAGTCTCCCAAAGCATCCAATGGGATGCTCGCAAGATTGCACATGATGAATGTGATCAATATTTCCTAATCCAAGTTTTATCATATTAGGAATATCTAGACCTCCAACCGCTTTTGCTGTATTGCCAATGGTATCGCTGCCTGCATCTCCAAACTTATCGGCATCCGGAAGCTCTCCCATTCCTACACTATCAAGAACAATCCATATAATTCTATTAATATTATTGTTTATTGTCTGTTTCATATATGCCTCCCTGCTATAATTGTTTTCATACTGATTTTTTATGTTTCATGATATTTTAACTTGACTGTAATCTAATGTGCTGTCTCATTATCTGATTAAACTATGCAGAGCGGTTTTCTGCATTTCGGCGTAGTTATTCTAAATTTTATGGCTTCCATACACAAGTTTTTAGAGAAATATAAATATATTTCTCTGCACGATTACATTTTATCATAAAATAACGAAAATGATTCAAAAAAGCGCATGATTTGGCATTTTTGTTTACTTTTTTTATACTTTGTTCTATAATCTACAAAACAGATTAATGAGAAAGAGGTAGAACATATGAGTTTCGAATTCGTCAAAAAACTTCCAGCACCACATGAAATCAAATCCGAATATCCTGTTCCAGAAAAAATTGCACAGCTAAAAAAGGAACGTGATCAGGAAATTGCCGATGTTATCACCGGAAAATCCAATAAATTTCTTGCAATCATAGGCCCTTGTTCCGCAGATAATGAAGATGCAGTCTTAGACTACACACTTCGTTTGAAAAAGGTTCAGGAAAAAATCAAGGACAAGGTTATTATTATTCCTCGTGTATATACAAATAAACCACGTACAACTGGAACTGGCTACAAAGGCATGCTTCACCAGCCAGATCCAGAAAAGAAACCTGATTTACTTGGAGGATTGATTGCAATCCGTAAAATGCATATCGATGTCATGGATCGCACAGAGCTTATGCCAGCAGATGAGATGCTCTACCCTGAAAATTACTGGTTTCTTTCTGATGTGCTCTCTTATGTTGCTGTTGGTGCACGTTCTGTAGAGAATCAGGGGCATCGTCTGACCGCAAGTGGAATGGACGTCCCATGTGGAATGAAGAATCCAACCAGTGGTGACTTTTCAGTTATGTTGAATTCCGTTGTCGCAGCTCAGGCAAAACAGACATTTATCTATCGGAATTGGGAAGTCAATACACAAGGAAATGATTTGGCACACACCATTCTGCGTGGTGCTGTCAATAAACATGGTCAGTGCATTCCAAATTACCATTATGAGGATTTAAACCGTCTCAACACCATGTATCAGTCCTGGGGAGTGAAAAATCCAGCTGTTGTTGTTGATGCAAACCATAGTAACTCTGCTAAAATGTATCGTGAGCAGGTTCGTATTGTGAAAGAAGTTCTTCACAGCTGCAACCATTCTGATGATATTAAGAAACTGGTAAAAGGTGTCATGGTTGAAAGTTATATTGAACCAGGCAATCAGAAAGTTGGCGATGGTGTCTATGGTAAGTCCATTACTGATGCGTGCCTTGGCTGGGAAGAATCTGAAAAGCTCTTATATGATATTGCGGATCTGGTATAAAATCAGACGTTGAACGTACGGATTCACAAATGCTTCCAAAAATGTCCCTGCTAATACAATCATAAATAATAATCCAATAATAGCCACTGTATTCTTAAGATGATACTCTCTTTTATGAAAGAATTTAATCATTAGAATTACAGTGGCTATATATATAATAAAATGTGGCATCAAAGTTCCAGTCGCAAGCAATAATCCCTGCATTTTTAGTCCCGCATAGGACATTCCCATAAGAAATCCTAATAAAATTCCTTCCAATGAAATATACATACAAATCCACACTTCATAAAATCTAGCGAACCCTAGAATCATAAATATAGCAAATTCTCGAAAACGTACCAGCAAAACACTCTTCCATAATTTCAGGTGATCTATTTTCCCATTCAAAAGCATGTTTCGATATGATGTATCAAAGATTTGAGACTGCGACATTTGTAAACTGGATACTGTTGATTCTGAAGTCGTGTGATTCCATAAAATAATGATCAAGATAAATCCAATAATCATGCCTAATATATAAAATATCATATATCGATATTGATTCCATATTTTACGGACATTATGATATGCCTGAAAATGTCTGGAACGAAAATAAGATTTCATAGACAAGCCCCCTTTAGGAGTAGTCTATGAAATCTTATCTATATATAGAACAATGAATCATGAAAAATTATAAGCAAAATGACTCATATGCCAATATTGCAGAAATAGTCTTTGAATCCTGAATGATCTCTTCCTGAATCATATGCTTCAATTCATCTAATGAATAACTTTCTACATTAATATACTCATCTTCATCTAGATTTTGCTGTGTCTTTCTTAAATCTGTTGCTGTATATATATCGATAATTTCATTGCAGAATGCAACTGCAGTCACAATTGATATTAGTTTCTTAATAGAACCGCACTGGTATCCCGTTTCTTCCTCCAGCTCTCTTGCTGCTGCAAGTTCTGTTGGTTCATTACCATTTAATCCACCGGCTGGGATTTCTAATGTATAACGGTCAAGAGAATTGCGATATTGGCGTACCATTAATATCTTTCCATCATCTAGTACAGGAACTACTGCCGCAGCTCCTGAATGCTCTATAAAATCCCAATGAGCGATATTGCCATTGGGCACCTGAATGGTGTCATCATACATTTTTAACATCGAACCCGTGTGCTTTAGCTCTCTTTTAATTCGTTCAATATGTTCCACTTAACATCTCCTTAATCATGTTTATGTAGCGTCACTAAAAATTATAATTATTTAATCTGGTTACATTTATCATAGCAGCTGTCTGTTGCTTTCATCAATGCATTTCTAAATCCATATTCCTCCAGCGCTGCAACTCCCTGAATCGTTGTGCCACCTGGAGAACACACCTTATCCTTTAACAGTCCTGGATGTTCTCCTGTTTCTAAAACCATCTTGGCGGAGCCTAATACAGTCTGCGCAACCAGCTTATATGCATCAGCTCTTGGAATCCCATACTTTACGACACTATCCGCAAGGCTTTCAATAAACATATAAACATATGCAGGAGAACTTCCACTTGCACAT
>JAQUVV010000215.1:0-866 GCA_028693195.1 Lachnospira sp. | reverse complement strand
TCCTTCACAGTAACAACTTTACCGAAAGAATTAAAGAACTGTTCTATCTGATCACGCTCCTCAAAGCTGAAATCTGACGGTTCGTAGCTGATTCCTGTCATTCCTTCTCCAACTAATGCAGGAGTGTTCGGCATAGCGCGCACAATACGAATATTTTGTCCAAGATTCTTCTTTAACGAATCAATTGTAATTCCAGGCGCAATTGAGATAATCACATGTTCTTCTGTTACAATATCATGAATATTTTTTAGAACAATATCATATACCTGTGGCTTTACTGCCAAGACCAAATACTTTGCATTATTCGCACATTCTGCATTACTTTCCGCATATCTGACACCAGTTTCCGCACTGATTTTCTTACATTTTTCTAAATCTGGACAAGTAAAGATAATCTCTCCAGGGGCAAATAGCGTTAAAGCACCTTTTAACATTGCATATCCCATATTTCCCATCCCGATAAATCCAATTTTAGCCATAATTCAAGTTCTCCTTTTATAAAATCTGTAATGTCATAATTATACATTTCTATATACAAAAATACAACATTCAATCCATAGAATTGAAATGTTGTATTTTATATATCATCATATTTTGAATGAATTCTCTTTAGAAATCATTCTTTTATTTTGTTTCAAGAAGCTTTTCTACACTGACAAGCTTTACACATAATACAAATAGATCTGATGCCTGTGCCATTTCTTCTGGTGTTGGGAAGGAAGGTGCAATACGAATATTGCTATCCTTAGGATCTTTTCCATAAGGATATGTTGCACCGGCATTTGTAAGCTTTACACCTGCTTCTTTACATTTTTCAACGATTGCTTTCGCACAGCCTTCCATTGCATCAAATGAAATGAAATAGC
>JAQUVV010000214.1 GCA_028693195.1 Lachnospira sp. | reverse complement strand
ATCCCTTACCTCTTTTGCAACTAGTGGAATGTTTAATTCCTTCCATTCTTTGATTTCAAATCGATAATATGCTTCGTCTGAATTCTTCGGAATTTCTCTTATATCCATACGTTTTACAACATTAGTCTTCGTAACTTCTCCAAAGTATCTGATTCCAGCTTCTCTTCCAAAAATGTTGATGGATTGATAGATTGCCACATAATGAATTGGCAAATCTGTATCCTTAATCTTTGAAGCAGGGATATGGTAAAACTTATGCTGTAGGCAAGTTTCTAACTGTGCCCTGTTTCTCAATGCTCCAACCAACATATCTCGCTGATTCCAATCAATCTTAGCAAGCTTGTCCTCGATACCTCTTGGTAATGTAGCTCTTTCAAATGCAGAATCTGGAGAGTCTGCAATCAATGCATCAAGCATATCCTGCACCATAGAAGTTTCTGATGGAAGAAATGGCAATCCACCAATGTTTACCTTCTCAATACTCTCAAAAAACTTATGCCCACGGTATTCTTCCTTATTGGTATACGGGAATAATACATATGCACCAAACATGGTTCGTTCATATGGATCTGCGCCATTATGATAAACAATTGCGTCTCTATAGCGATGCATTGTGTTGATATCATCTGTTTCAGGTCCCGGTGTGTGTGAAATTGTATTGTAATAATCACTGCCTTCCAATGCCGGATTTACGCGATATTTTGCATCAAATACATATTCATACTTAACCTTTTTTCCAGCTTGATTTACAGTTTTCTTTTCAAGAGAAAGCACATTATCTGGCTTCTGAGCTACAGTAGGGACTTGTCCTGACTTTGGATTATATGACAAGGTAATCAATTCTCCGTTTTCAGGATTACGATACTTAACCTTTGACGAAGCCCCCTTCACCAAAGATACAAACAGACCATTTCCCTGCACCTTGACTATATCCTGAGAAATTAGTTGATATCGATCCTTCATCATGCTATTAAGCTTAATAAAGCACCAGTACTCATATAATAATGCCAGATCTTTTACAGAAATATTGAAGACATCTCCTGTAATAGATAAACCTCTTAAAAGCATCAAATAGTACTTATACAAATCTCTATATCCTGGCGCCATTGAGAAAACCAATGACATACCAGAAGAAGCTTCTTTTGCTTCAACATCAGCTAAAAAAGTAGTATTGCATCGTCGGTAAATTTCTTTAACCATTCCATCAATCTTAGTTATTACTGCCTGATCTTCTTTACGCTGCAATCTAAGATAGTTTTTCTTAAAGGATTCCAACTTCCTAGCAGTCGAAAGCAATATGTATTTTGTAAGCTGATTCTCTTTTGTATCATAGGATACCTGCTTTCTCACTGCTAAAGCTCTCTCAATTCGAATATCATCGTTTACTCTCTTCGCTTGATCCGGATGCTTTTCAATCCATCTTATCGTTCTGCTATCAGTCTTTTTAACCTTATGACTTGGTAAAACTTGATGTGTTGTCTCCAGCACATGATGAGGCTGTGACATAATAATATCTGCAGCTTTAATAAAGTCTTTATATATCTTATTAATAACCGCAAAAAATTCGACAGGACTACTATTCACCTTATCGCTCTGCTGATATCCTAAATATGTTTTCTTAAGAAAATCAAAAACAACATTATAAACTTCCTTGGTTACGTCTTCGACAATCTGCTTATAATCGTTTTGATAATCGATTTTTGTAGGAAAAACCTCAGTAACAAGGCGTAGGTAATTAACACCATCAATTTGGATTACTAAATCAGAAAAACCGATTTCATTTCCAAAATTGATGACGCCAGATAAAATCTCATGATTTCTACTTGCACGTGTCACCTTGTTACGTACATTAATGTTATCATGCCAAAATGCAACCTTATGACCATCCACAGCTTCAATTACAATTTCATACTGCTGCTGCTCATAAAACATCGGATAGATTGAGTATATCCCCGTTGATATTTCTCCGTTTCTAGAAGAAAACTGTGGAACTTCTCCATCTCTTAAGGCGATTTGAAAATCATCCACACAATGAACCTTTATTGATGAATCTCCACTTTTATACTCAATCCCTTGGAAGTTAGGATGTGTTGCCTTACCTTTGATGGTGACACTTACTTTTTCAGTTTGCACATATAGCAACTCATTAGAGCCAGTAAGCTGTGAATCCATCCTCTTCAAATCTCCTTACCATAAACGCAATTTTCTTTGCGCTTTCTTTGTATTTGCAAGTTTCTTTATTTGCTGCAGCCATCATCTTCGCACTAACATCATCGCTCTCCGTCTGATAGCTTTCATAATCTCCTGCACAATACTTAAATAGCTCACATAACATTGTTTTTACAGAAGCACTACTTCCCTGAATTCTAGGAAGAATCTTCTGCATTATTTCATGATCAAAAGCCTGATTTCTTGTCAAAAGATTATCTGCATTCTTATTATTAAGCATATAGAATACAATCTCATCTCTTACACGATATCCAACGTGAGCATTTGCTTTTTCCAAAATCTTATTAATATCCTGGAGCTCAATGCAAACCTCTTCAACAAAATCCTTGTCATAGGAACATTGATTAAAGAAGACATACTCTGCTTTCATAAATGTGTTGTCTGCAAAAATAGCTTTTGCCTCTCTTCCAGTAGAATCAAAATTTGCGAGCAACTCTACTGTTGAAAATTCAATAGTATTTGCTCTATCAAGCACCTTTCTACTGAATGGGAAGGTTGTTTCGTCCATATTTACAGTACCAATTATGTATAAGTTCTCTGGTATTCTTACAACGCCGTATTTTCCTCTTGCAGAAGCATCGGCACCATAATAATTCTCTGTAATAAGTGGATCAGTTGTAACCTTTCCATCCACATATTCTCTTGTTTCAATTATTGATAGAATATCACTGAGATAATACTCAACACGTGCTAAATTCATTTCATCTAAGCATAAGAAATATGGATTTCTACTATCCAATTCTGCCTGCTTTACAAAATCAATAATTGCTCCAGGAATGAACTTATCATTTAAATTCACATGACCGAATAAATCCGAAGAATCCGACCAATCTGGTCTTACAGAAACAAGTTTATAGCGGCCATTCTGGCTTGTTGCACCAATTGCTTCTGCAAACAATCTTACAAGACGAGTCTTTCCGGTACCACTGGTTCCTGCAAGGATAACAAATGGCTTTGTTTTAAGGCTAAGGTAGTAATTCTCAACAAACCCTTCATCAAATGTAAAGCCTTTTGCCGAAATATAGTTTTTAATTTGCTCTAATGTTTCCCTTGTTGACAATTGTTCCTCACCTTCTTCCTTTTCTATAACAGTTGAATCTTCGTGCTTTCCATTAACGTATTCCTTATAGATATCCATCATTCGACTTAAATCATCTTGTAGCTCTGACTCACCAGGAACGTTTCCTTTTCTATATTCCTTATAAAAAATCATACCTTCCTGATACAATTCACCCAACTCAGTTAAACCATCCCCTAGCTTTGCGTCATTGTCCGCATGAAAACCTCTATTATCAATTTGCTTTCTAATAGCCTCAGCCTTCTCATGCATAATACGGATTGTATCTTTCTTTGAATTGTTTTTCCGAATATCGGTACATCCTTGATTGAATGATAAATATATAGAATTTCCATCTTTTGATAAAAGGTACACTATATAAATGCCCCTTGTAGCCGTATTGGTAATCTTACGATCAAATATACAAACCCATGGAATCATAGCCCAATTTCCCTGGCCCACGCTTCCTGTAATCAAATATGGACCAGACGATACAATCCCAGTTCCATAAATAGCAAGCGGGATATCTGTTCTAAAAAATGATCCCATCTGATGCCCAGCAAATGTTTCCTTCTTAGCCGGAACATATTCATTTAATATTTTGGATACTACTGAATTAAGTGACATAACTCCTGAGTTAGTTGCAACAGCGCTTGCCTCATTAATTGAATCTACATTAATTTCTGGATAACACTTGAATGTTAATTCTCCAATATTTTTGGAATATACTTCAATCTTTCCGCCTACAGCATCATAATTATCCGAATTAGGAGAAAAAATCTTTCGTAATTCAGCTACTATCTCACCTGAATATCTAATCTGATATACTGTTCTTCCGGCATTGTCTCCTGTTAGGTTCACATTTGTATAAATGGCTGAACATTTCAGTGAGCCAAGCCAGACCGTAATCTCTTTTCGTTCACCCTTTTGAAGATCCACTCCTAAATTTTTTGAAAATAGATCCCATTTATCTACTGGAATAGTAAATCCAGACGTCAAAATGGATTTATTAACACTGTTTGAATATATACATTCTGTCATCTACCTTTTCTCCTCCACATATTCTAAAAGTATCTTCTCTTTAAATCCGCCGCGCTTCTCAACTTTTTTAGCTCTCACAGCTTCCAATTCAGCCAACGAGTAGCCTCTTGCCATGCATATTGCCTGAAGTACTTCAAGCACATCTGCCATCTCTTCAAGATTTTTATCTGTTTGATACTCAGCAACTTCTTCATTCAACTTTTCTTCAAGGGCAGCTATATACTCTTCATTGGATAAGATGCGCGTCTTGCATTCTTTGCCATCTGCTTCAATTATTTCAGGTATCTTATCGCGTACTAATTTGTTGTATAGCTTCATCGTTGTGCCCCCTTATGAAACATTCCAAATATCATATCCTTGCCTTCTTGCTGAGTCATATACAGGATGCATATTTTTACTCAAACTTCGCACTTAAATAAGTGCCTATGTACCTTGAAAATTCAATAATAACTGGCATAAAAATAGCACGAAGCCATCTAGTTTTGGTATAATTGAATTGACTAAAAACAATTACCAACCGGA
>JAQUVV010000213.1 GCA_028693195.1 Lachnospira sp. | reverse complement strand
TGTGGTGGTTGATTTGCCTGAGATTGGTGATTCCAGATTTTTTAACAACACCGTGGAGTCTGGTTCCGAGTGCAAGTACATTTCATCCGGGGAGTTTACGTGAATCCACAATTCATCTGACAAGTGACATTAACGTGTTGGATCAACAGGTCAATAATAGAATTTTCAGTCATTATACGGTGGGAGAAACTGCCGGAAAGAATGAGCTGAGTATGATTATTGGGGTGGTTGGAGTGATGTGGATGATTGGAATGGGAGTATTCTTTTATCTGTATATCAGAGATACCCTTCGTTTGAAGAAGCGATTATCAAACGCACAAAAGAATCACAGTGACTTGTACTACCGTGTCTTTATCAGCAGTAATATTGAGGAAGCATTTGTATATGGTTTGCGAAAGGCGACGATTTATGTCCCAGATGGATCATCAGAGTCAGAGATGAAGTATATTCTTTTGCACGAGACTACCCATGTGAGACACGGAGATCATATATTGAAGGTGATTTTGTATTTTTTCCTCATGCTGAATTGGTATAATCCTTTAGTGTGGTTGATGTATGTGTTGGCAAATCAGGATATTGAACTTGCCTGTGATGAAAGTGTTGTAAAGAAGCTGGCGGAAGAGGAACGGAAAGCCTATGCCAAACTATTATATGCATGCAGTTCCAAAGCGGATTTCTGCCCAGGAAGAGTAATGTTTCGCAGTGAAAATGTTGTGGCTAGAATCAAGAGTATTGTGACTTATCAGAATAAATCAAAGCTGACAAAGCTGATTGCAGCAGTATGCCTGGTGCTATTTATCTTGTTCTTTATGAGTAATCCGTCAGTTACAGGTGCACAGATTAACTTTCAAGTAAAATATCCAGCAACACAAGAGTATGTTGCTGGGCAGGGAAATATTAAGGGAAATGTAAATGTGCAGAAGTTTGAAGCGATCAGTGAAGACTTTGCAATTGGCGCAAATGCGGCTGGGTATGCAGTGTTTAAGAATCCTGGAAAAGCATGGGATACATTTGTTGAAAAATGTGCAGATGGAATTGCACTGGTCCAAAAGGAGTACACGTTATTACCTTTGACGAGTAAAAGATATGAGATGTATCTAGTTTATGGATGGCAGGCATATCATGGGACGGAAGAGGAAAAAGAACAGGCACATTTTGTTTCTTCATTTCTGGATATTTATGATAATAGTTATTAAAACACTTGAAAACATAAGTGTTCTTCGATATAATAAGAGTTCGCACGTCTGCTCTGAAAACACAGGAATTATGCAGTTTTGGAGAGATGTGTGGAGAAATATTGATGAGGAGAATTTCGAAATGCTGGATATGAATCACAGATTTGATGTGCAAATTAAAGAAGAGAAAAAAGTAGATAAGAATTTAATGATTACATTTGAAATAACAATCAAGGGAGAACAGAACTGCAGAATTAAGATTGAGGGCTGTCAGGGCTTTGATGTGGAAGGATATAAATACGAAATTTCTGGAGAAAAGATGAGTGTAACAGATGTTATCATTGGGAGCAGCAGATTCTTCAAGGACAGTCAGAAGATAAATATTAATATGGGTGACCAGTTCAAGTCTAGAAATGGTAGTGCAATTGTTCTGATGGTGAAGGATTTAGATAGTAAAACAGATATGAAAATCTGTTTCCAGAAAAAAGGTGCAACCCGTTGGGATATGGTCGGCATTCAGGCAGCGTAAGACTGATGTGAAGCTGCACAAACGTAAGCCATTAGCTGACTCCTAAAAATACAGTCGCAGCATGAGGTGAAGAGTGAAAAATCTTATATGATAATTTTTCACTCTACAAGTTTGAGCTGCGCACAAACTTGCACCATTAGCTGGCTCCTAAAAATAAGTCGCAGCATGAGGTGAAATATGAATGAATAATAGATTATTTGCAAGCTTAAGTTCAACATGGTAAGATGAATTTAAGCTTTTTCCAATTTAGAGTTGGGAAGTGAAGGGCTTTTTTTGACATCTGTTATTTAGGAAGGCTATGAGATGGATTTATGAGGAGGGGATATATGAATCCACAGGAATTGTTAGAGATATTAAAGGTATCTGCACATTTAAAGACAAATACTAGACATTGTTATACAGAGAATAATAGGAAAGAGAGCGTTGCAGACCACAATTATAGACTGGCGTTGATGGCGATGTTGTTATCAAAGGAAGAAGAATTTACTTCTGTGGATATGGATAAGGTGATTCGTATGTGTTTGATTCATGATTTGGGTGAAGCATTTACAGGGGATATTCCTACATTTGAGAAGAATCAGGAACATGAAGAGACAGAGAAAAATGTATTGAATCAGTGGGTGAATGGATTTCCAAAGGAGCAGAGGGAAGAGTGGTCGGCCTTGTATGAAGAGATGGAACAGATGCAGACAGTGGAGGCGAGGGTTTATAAAGCGCTAGACAAGCTGGAGGCAGTGATTTCTCATAATGAATCAGATATTTCTACATGGCTGCCGCTTGAATATGATTTGCAGTTGACTTATGGAAAAGAACAGGTGGCATTCTCGCCTTATCTCACGGAATTGAAGGCAGAGATTGACCGATGGACGAAGAAAAAGATTGAAATAAATCAATAGAGAGGAACGAGGATTTTATGAAAAAAAGATTAGGAATACTGGGTGCAGGAAAGCTTGCAAAAATTATTGTGGATGCATACAAACAAGGATTTTTATCGGATTATGAACTTGTGGCGGTTCTTGGAAGAAATCGGGAACATGTTGAGGGATTGGTGAATGGAACAGAGGCGGCTGCTTGTATGGAAATGGATGTGTTCCTTGCAACAAAACCGGATATTGTTGCTGAGGCAGCATCGGTCGCAGCAGTAAAAGATCATGTATCGACCATCCTTCAGAATGGTTCCAACTTTGTCGCACTTTCTATTGGTGCATTTGCAGATGAGGCGTTTTTAGAATCAGTAAGGAAAACAGCGTCTACATACGGAACAAAAATTTATCTTTCATCTGGAGCAGTAGGCGGATTCGATGTGTTAAGAACACTGGCGTTGATGGCACAGGCACAGGAGAAGCTGGGAAAAGATGAGGGTGGTACAGAGGAAACAGGTTCAGTGATGAATGCGAAACAGGTTTTTTGTACCCATAAGGGACCAGATTCATTGAGAAACACACCTCTATTTACAGAGGAATTGGTGGATGGAAATATACAGAAAGAAGGGGATTCCACAGAGGTATTTGCTGGAAATGCAAAGGAGGCCATTGGACTTTTGCCTACGAAGGTCAATGTGGCGGTTGCGGCATCACTTGCAGGAATTGGAGTAGAACAGACACAGGTTTCTATCAATTCTACTTACGGAATGTCTGGAGATGATCATTGCATTACATTGGAGGCGGCTGGATGCAAGACGGTGATTGATACATTTTCACCAACGGCAGATATTGCAGCCTGGAGCGTGGTAGCATTGCTTCGTAACCTTGCGTCGCCGATTGAGACGTTTTAAATTATGATTTTTCAGCCAGACAATTATGTAATTATCTATATTGAATAATATATGCATTAATAATATGTTTCACACAGGCATGCTTTTATTGTGTCTATAAGAAAAAGGAGGATTTTATAATATGTTTAACAAAATTGTTGTGATTGAATCTACAGGCATGACGGAAGCTGCCTATAAAGAAATGAAACAGTACGCGCAGGAAATTGTGCGTTTTGAGGATATACCAGGAGATAATGCAGAAATCATCAGACGAATCGGTGATGCAGACGCGGCACTGCTTAGCTATACATCTCGAATTGATCAGGAGGTTATAGATGGGTGTCCTAACCTGAAATATATTGGCATGTGCTGTAGCCTGTATTCAGAGGAGAGTGCCAATGTAGATATTGCCTATGCGAGAACCAAAGGGATTTCTGTTCGCGGAATCCGAGATTATGGAGATCAGGGAGTTGTTGAGTATGTGCTTCATGAGTTGATTGGTTTGCTGCATGGATATGGCAGTCAGAAGTGGGAGAAGGAAGCGATAGAGCTGACTCGTCTGAAAGTTGGAATTGTTGGTCTTGGAACCTCTGGGACAATGATCGCGCAGGCACTGCATTTCCTGGGAGCAGATGTGCGTTATTACAGCAGAACTAGAAAACCGGAGCAGGAGAAGGCGGGGATTTCTTATATGGAACTGCATCCATTGCTTTCAGAATGTACGGTGATTTGTACCTGTTTGAATAAGAATGTGATTCTCCTTCATGAAGAGGAGTTTGAAAAAATCGGACATCATAAGATTTTGATTAATACATCTATTGCACCATCCCATGATGTGCCAGTATTGGCAAAGTGGCTGGAAAATCCAGAGAATTTCTTCTTTACAGATACACCGGCAGGGCTTGGAGGAGCAGATGCAGTTGCTGCGGTGAAGCTGAAAGAAGCAAGGGATAAAGAAAGTGCATGTAACACAAGCGTATGTGGGAAACTACTCGTGCAGGAGAATGTAACTTGTCGTGCGATTTCTGCAGGACGGACAGCCCAGGCATTTGAACTGATGGGCAGGAAAGTTTTGGATAATATTGCGATGGAAATGTAGACAAAAAGTGGCTTCATGTGGTTATTGAGAATTTGTATCATAAAAATTACATATAAATTGCTTGACATTTCCTAGTAATATGATATGATAATGCTCATAAGGTTAGCAAAGGCTAACTTAGTGAGCTTTTCAAATATGTTTCTGAATACTTAGAATGATATATTGAATATGCATAGATAAAAAAAGAGGACACCAAAAGGCCAATGTCATTTAGATAAGGATGATACTTGCATAAAGATTTTTTTACAGCGAATAAACATTTTGTTTATTCGCTGTTTCTTTATATCTAAAAGCATTCAATGAGATAAATTTGTACAACAAACAGA
>JAQUVV010000212.1 GCA_028693195.1 Lachnospira sp. | reverse complement strand
GTGATGTAAGACTGTTCAAAGGCAGTATATGAATAAAATGTAATGATTAGGCAGTGGAGCTGGAAAAGGCTTCACTGCCTAAAGTCGTTTTTGTAAGAAATTTGTAAGAATTCTGTAAGTAATATGTCCGTGCATTTTTGGTGCATTTTCCGTATAATGAATACAAGACGAGGGGAGAGGAAGAAATTCATATGAAAGAATGTGTATTGGTAGTAGACGATGACAGAGATATTGTGGAATCTGTGTGCCTACTGTTGGAAAATGAAGGGTATCAATGTCTGAAAGCATATGACGGCTTGATGGCGTTGGACCGGATTACAGAGAATCAGGGAGAAGATTGAGATTAATCCGAAGGAACCAGAATACGTAAAGGTGGTGTGGGGAATTGGATACAAAATGGAAAAAATGTAAGTTCAATAAGAAGTTCGTGATGAAAGTAGCTGCATTTCTGTTGGTGTTGTTATTCAATATTGTTCCAATTGTTTATGGATGCTCGTCAGATTTCTGGAACTACGAAGATTATCAACAAAGTGATGAATTTATCGCGATTGCTAAAAAGCAATTTAATCAATTGAGCTGGATGACGTATTACAATCAGGAAATCATGGAGAAAGATACGAATCTGCTGTATAAGGTGTCTGACAGTAATATGAAATATTCGAATTCGGATGCTTTATATTATAATAATGAATCAAATATGCTTCAGGCGCCAAAGGGATATAATTACTTGATTTATTATGATGGGATGAATATTAAAGTGTACAAGGATGGTATGGAAATTTCCAGTACATTTACTGCAACATGGAATAAAAGGAATTGTGTTATTATGATGGCATATGCCAAGGCACCGAAAGCCATAGATGGAAGTGGAACATATGATTTATATCAGGATGTTCGCAAGGAGTATAACCAGGGCATACATCAACTGACAATCATGATTGTACTGGCGGCAGTGATCGATGTGATATATGGATTTCGTAAAATTACAGCACCGTGGGCAGTCAAGGTATGTAATTGGTGCAGCAGAACCGCGAAATCTATTTATATAGTGTTAAAGAAGCTGAAGGATGCAATTGTTCGATTTTATAAAAAGCATTCTTATAAATACAAAATGAAGATTCAACTGCAAAAGACATTAGAAGAGCAGATGGAAGCGGAACGTATGAAGCTGGAGCTGATTACCAATGTGTCTCATGACTTAAAGACGCCATTGACCTCGATTATCAATTACGTGCAGCTCTTAAAGAATGAGGAAATGTCAGAGGATGCGAAAACCTATGTGAAGATTATCGACCAGAAATCAGAACGACTAAAGAATATGGTCTTAGATGTATTTGCTATTAGTAAAGCGGCAGCAGGACAGTTGGAAATTGATATGCAGCAATTGGATTTTGGAAAACTCATTGCTCAGACGGTAGCAGATATGAATCAGGAGATTGAAGAAAGTACCATTACAATTAAAATGGACATGCCACAAGAGCCAGTAGTTATCATAACCGACGGAAATCGGATGTTCCGCGTCTTTCAGAATTTGATAGACAACGCGTTGAAATATTCTTTGGCATATTCCAGAGTCTACATTAGCATGACCTATGATGAAAACATGGCGGTGGCACATATTAAAAATGTCTCAAGAGACGAGCTGAATTCCAGCGTGGATTATACAGATCGATTTGTTAGAGGGGATCAGAATCGCAGTGAACCTGGCAGTGGATTAGGATTAGCAATAGCCAAGAGCTTCACGGAATATTGTGGAGGTACATTTAGCATTTCTGCAGATGCAGATTTGTTTTGTGCAAATGTAGCGTTTCCGGTGGTAGAAAGACAAGAGGATGAGGTTATCGAAGAAGAAGCTGTGGAGATGCCGGAAGAACTGAAGGTGATTATTGAGGAATCAAGAACATAATATCAAAATCCATATATGAAAGATTTTGATATATGAAAATCCATATGTTAATGATTTTAATATAAAATTAATTCGAAATCCCGGTTGACAAAGTTTTTTCAAATGCTATACTAAATCTAATCAGTTGTTCAGTGGAATGACTATAATAAATAACACGTTGATGAGACGAGTAGCATGCGGAAGTGTCCAGAGAGAGATATGGTTGGTGAGATTATCTTACAGGGAAGTATGTGAAGACTACCTCGGAGTGCCTCTAATCCAGGCCGGTGATTCCGTTACAATCAAGTTGAGAGGTTTGAGAAAGTATTTGATTTCTTAGGCAAGCAGGGTGGAACCGCGAATTGAATTTTCGTCCCGAGCTATATGATGTAAGTCATATAGCTCGGGATTTTTGTGCTTTATAGGCAGTAATAATCTCTATAAAGAAAACATTTCATGTGTTTGCGAGATATGCATATGTATATGAATATTTTGAAGGGAGGCGATAGTTATGACAAAGAAACAGTCAATGGTGCTGGCAGCGCTGAGTTTCCTTGTTGGAGTAACCGTAGGAGTTATCTTTGCACCGAAGAATGGGAAGGTCACGATTAACGGAGATAACAACATTGTTAGAACAGGATTAAAGAGCTTTAATGGAAATCACAATGGGTGCAGTAATAATAAAGGGTACCGTGTGAGAGAACAGTAAGAAACATGCTATGTATGATTGAGACATCAATCATGAATATAGAAAACATTTTAAAGATTTTATTAGAAAGAGGTAACAATATGAAAGTAACATTAAAAGATGGATCTGTAAAAGAATACGCACAGGCAATGTCTGTGCTTGACATCGCAACAGATATCAGCGAAGGACTTGCAAGAATGGCATGTGCCGGAGAAGTAAATGGAGAGGTTGTAGATTTAAGAACAGTAGTAGATGCTGATTGTGAATTAAGCATTTTAACATGTAATGATCCAGCAGGTCTTGCGGCTTATAGACATACCTGTTCACATGTGTTAGCAGAAGCAGTTAAGAGATTATATCCAGAGGCAAAGCTCGCCATTGGACCATCTATTGACACAGGATTCTACTATGATTTTGACCATGAATCATTTACAAGAGAAGATCTTGATAAGTTAGAAGCAGAAATGAAGAAGATTATTAAGGAAGGTGCTGAAATCAAGAAGTTCGAGCTTCCAAGAGCTGAGGCTATTAAGTTCATGGAAGAAAGAAATGAGCCATACAAGGTAGAGTTAATTAATGATCTTCCAGAAGATGCAATTATTAGCTTCTATAGCCAGGGGGATTTCACAGACCTTTGTGCAGGCCCACATTTGATGAGCACAAAGCCAATCAAGGCGTTTAAGCTGATTTCATCATCAGGCGCTTATTGGAGAGGATCAGAGAAGAACAAGATGCTTACAAGAATTTACGGAACAGCATTTGCAAAGAAGGCTGAACTGGAAGAGTATTTAGAGTATCTTGAAAATATCAAGTTAAGAGACCACAATAAGCTTGGACGAGAGATGGAATTATTTACGACAGTAGATGTAATCGGACAGGGTCTTCCACTGATGATGCCAAAGGGACAGAAGATTATCCAGAAGCTTCAGAGATGGATTGAAGATGAAGAAGACAACAACCGTGGATATATGAGAACAAAGACACCATTAATGGCAAAATCAGACCTTTATAAGATTTCAGGTCACTGGGATCATTACAAGGATGGTATGTTCGTACTGGGTGATGAAGAAACAGATAAAGAAGTATTTGCACTTCGTCCTATGACATGTCCATTCCAGTACTATGTATACAAGGCAAGCCAGAAGAGCTATCGAGATCTTCCATGTAGATATGGCGAGACTTCAACACTGTTCCGTAACGAGGATTCAGGAGAAATGCATGGTCTGACAAGAGTAAGACAGTTTACGATTTCAGAAGGACACTTAATTGTACGTCCTGACCAGATGGTAGAAGAGTTCAAGGGTTGTATCGCACTTGCGCAGTATTGTTTACAGACATTAGGTTTAGAGGAAGATGTAACTTATCATCTTTCAAAGTGGGATCCATCAAATACAGAAAAGTATATCGGAACACCAGAAGAATGGGATTACATGGAAGGTCATATCAGAAACATTTTGACAGAGCTGAATATCCCATTTACAGAGGATGTTGGCGAAGCTGCATTCTATGGCCCTAAGGTTGATATTAATGCCAAGAATGTATATGGCAAAGAAGATACCATGATTACAATTCAGTGGGATTCATTGATCGCTGAGCAGTTCGATATGTATTATGTAGATGAGAATGGTGAGAAGAAGAGACCATATATCATTCATAGAACATCACTTGGATGCTATGAAAGAACATTGGCTTGGCTGATTGAGAAGTATGCTGGTATGTTCCCAACATGGTTATGTCCAGAGCAGGTAAGAGTGCTTCCAATTTCTGATAAGTATGCAGATTATGCAGAAACAGTTCTTGCAGAATTAAAGAAGAACGGTGTGGATGCAACGATGGATACACGTGCAGAGAAAATTGGCTACAAGATTCGTGATGCAAGATTAAAGAGAGTTCCTTATATGCTTGTTGTTGGTGAGAAAGAGCAGGAAGCTGGATTAGTTTCTGTTCGAAGCAGATATGAGGGTGATGAAGGACAGAAGCCTCTTGCAACATTTGTAGATCAAATATGTAAGGAAATTAGAACAAAGGAAATTAGAGAAATTAAGCCACAGGAATAAAAGTAAGAGTCGCACCGGAGAGTATTCTTCGGTGCGTTTTTATGCAGGGAAAAAGGAACATCATTGATGGACAGTCGGGGGCCAACAGCAGTTAATCTTGAGAAAATAAAGTAATACACAAATAGATATTGAATTGATAACAATAAATGAAAAGTTCTGTTAATCCCCCATTTGAAATGGGGGCCGAGGCAAAGCCGTAGCGTTACCTAGAGTAATATAAATAAAACCTCCCGTGTTATAATGATATTGGTTTCGCAGGCCATATCAA
>JAQUVV010000011.1 GCA_028693195.1 Lachnospira sp. | reverse complement strand
GATGCACTGTCAGGGCGAATCTGTGGTCGAAGCAGCAGGGACATCCATATCCCACTTCCTGCAGGGGAAACCCAGTTTCTCCCTCTTCGTCCACGTCCCCCTGTCTGACATTCCGTAATAAAGAGTGTTCCATCTGGAATATCTTCTGTAGAATCCGTACCGTGGCGCTTTGCCTCATTATTAGTCGAGTCCGTTTCCTCAAAATAGACCAGCTTCTTCACAATTCCCAGCTGGCCTATCAATAAACTTTCTATTTCACTGTCCGTAATCAGGTCTGGATATTCTGTGATGCAATAGCCCTTATTCTGCACTGCTTCCACTTGATATCCCTCGTCTTTCAACTGATTGATGCACTTCCATATGGCTGTTCTTGAAACACCAAACTGATTGCACAGCATCTGACCTGATACATAATCCTCTGCACTTCTCAATGCATGAAGTATCTTCGTCTTTAACATATATGATCTCTTTCTGCGACTACATGACGCTCCAGGTAAATACAGCCATCAAAAGTAATATTACCGTAACAACTGCTAACACGATGCCTGGAAGCTTCTTCGCATCCATGAATTTCTTAACGCTGTTTGTTGCATTCACCACTGCTCCCAAAGCGAATATAATTGGAAACAGAATTCCACTCTTACTGCGCAGGAACAAGATAATCAGAAATATGAAGCCAATTGCTATGGTCAATCCAATATTCAGATAATCCATAATCATCTTTGATTTGCGGTATGCACCACTGGTTGTATAATACATAAATCCACCTCCTGTATCCTATTTCTATTTTCTATACACAAGTCTTTAGTATGCCCCAAGTGTTGCCGCCATAACAGCCTTAATCGTATGCATACGATTCTCTGCCTCTTCAAATACAACAGACTGTGCGGACTCAAACACTTCATCTGTCACTTCCATCTCATCAATTCCGAATTTATCGTGAATTTCCTTACCAATCTTTGTCTTTAAATCATGGAATGCTGGAAGACAATGCATAAAGATTGCATCCTTTGATGCATTTTCCATAACCTTCTTGTTAATCTGATATGGCATTAATGCTTTGATACGTTCTTCCCATACAGCATCAGGCTCACCCATAGATACCCATACATCAGTGTAAAGTACATCAGCATCCTTTGTTGCAGCTTCTACATCTTCAGACAAAGTCACGGAACCACCACTGATACGTGCCCACTCTTCACACTGTGCAACTAATTCTGCATTTGGGAAATATTCCTTAGCCGTACATGCTGTAAAATGTAAACCAAGCTTTGCACATACAATCATCAGTGAATTGCCCATGTTATATCTTGCATCGCCCATATATACGAATTTAATGCCCTGTAACTTTCCAAACTTCTCACGGATTGTCAGCATGTCTGCCAGCATCTGTGTTGGATGATATTCGTTGGTCAAACCATTCCATACAGGAACAGATGAATACTTTGCCAAATCTTCTACGATTGTCTGTTCAAATCCACGATACTCAATTCCTTCAAACATTGTGCAGAGCACTCTTGCTGTATCCGCAATACTCTCCTTCTTCCCAATCTGTGAACCAGTTGGATCAAGATATGTTACTCCCATACCAAGGTCATGTGCTGCAACTTCGAATGAGCAACGTGTTCTAGTACTCGTCTTCTCAAAAATCAGCGCTACATTCTTTCCAAGCAAAGGCTGCTCTACGATGCCCTTTCTCTTCTTATCCTTTAGTTGTGCTGATAAATCTATTAAATATGTGATCTCTTCTGGTGTGTAATCCTTTAATGTTAAAAAATCTCTTCCCTTTAAATTCATAATATTCCTCCATTCGCACTTCAATCGCCATGATTATATAGTGCCTATTTTATCTCATATTCACATTTTGTGCAACATAAGATTCGCATAAAAACACCCCGTAGCCATGAAAGGCCACGGGGCGTTGTGAACAACTTAACCAAATTTTAATGGAAGCAATGACCACCAATAATCATATAGCTTGGATATGATGAAATATTGGCAGCTGATAGGCTCTTGAATGAAGTGTAGCTACCTACATTATTCGTTCCTGATAATGCCTGAAGTGCTGCTTCTAAACACTCATTTGTTCTTGGTCCCGCTGAAAGTCTAGCTGAAAACGTTGATGACGGACCATATGCGCCATTGGATACTCCAGAAAACTGATATGGTGCATATACAACTCCTGATATCGTATTCGGATATGCTGAGCTTCTTACTCTGTTTAACACGACATTTGCAACTGCAAGTTTGCCTTC
Source organism: Lachnospira sp. (assembly GCA_028693195.1). GTDB lineage: Bacteria > Bacillota > Clostridia > Lachnospirales > Lachnospiraceae > Lachnospira. The sequence continues at coordinate 21,401 of JAQUVV010000011.1, read as the reverse complement.
ATAGCTTTCCCATCCTGCTTCCCAGTCAATTACTGCTGCAAGAAGCCAGATTTCTTCATCACTCACACTCATCGTAGGATTATAAGTGAAATCCGAACCAGATACGGTATTGGCAATCATTTGCGCTCTACGTGCTTCTTCCGCCGCTGCTGCGGCAGCTGCAGCTTCTTCTGCTGCAATTCTTTCTTCCTCTGCGATTCTTGCTGCCTCTTCTGCTGCTTCCTTCGCTTCGGCTTCTTCATTTGTATATCCTAATGAAAGGCCATAATCCGCTGTCACGACATCTTTTGCTACGTACATGCGGCTTCCTTCTTCATTCAGGATAATCATATAGTTACCGATCATTCCTGCTGCTGAAAATGTTGTTCCATTCTCCACAGTTTCAATAATCTGATTTGAATCAACTGATGAATATACATCTGCAGTATCAGCAGTAACTGTTACCGTTACTTCACCAACCTGCTTTGTGATTTCTTCTGCTTCTTCATTAAAGCAAAGCGCTTCTGTCTTAACATATCCTGTGACATTTCCCGAGGAAATCTTTGTCCAAAGCTTTCCTGTTTCAATCACATCTGCAATAGAATCTTCATAAAGTCTTCCTACGGTTTCTGTGCTGTCATCTGCACTCACAAAAACATCCAGGTAAGGTGAAGCAATTGCTATTGCCTTGTTAAATAACATACTCTTCTCTTCATCTTCAATGTTCACTGCGACAGTATCTGATATTCTTGCTGTATAAGATGCTGCCTTAAATTCGGTTTCAGTAATTGTACTTTGCTGTTGCTCATTGGTAGTTTTTGCATCTGCAACTACTGGAAGGACTGGGCACATCAACATGACCATTGCCGTTCCAATACAAAGCGCTGCTTTGCTACTTCTAAGTTTCATAAAGTTATTCCCTTTCCGGTGATTTTTTCACCTGACAAAATGTTACAAAAATGTTACATTTTGTTACGAAAGGATTGTAGCAAAGTTAAGCAATTTTGTCAAATCTATTACAAACCCGCTTATTTCCTGACTTTTCTAGAAATACGTCCAAAAATTAAAAAAAGCATAAACGGTCACATTTGCTTCCAAATGCAATCATATATGCTTTATTTGTGGGATTTCTCCGTCATATACTTATATTAATATTTTCATCTTCACAATAAATTATAAAGAAAGTATAAACTTTCAATTTCTCTATTTTCTTCTCTGCCTCATCGCCTCATAAGTCAGTACAGTGCAGGCTATTGCTGCATTTAGCGACTCCACTTGTCCTTCCATTGGAATTCGAATTAATGTATCCGCGACTGATGTGGCCGCATCTGTCAACCCATTTCCTTCATTACCAATTAAAAATCCAGTTGGTTTCGTATAATTTTCTTCAGTATAAATGTTCTTTCCATCCAGATGTGCCGCATATAATGAAATACCCTCTTTCTGGCACTCCTTCATCGCCTCCGTAAAATCTGATACGTACATAAATGGTACACGATAAATTGAGCCCATGGTGGAACGAATGGTCTTTGGATTATAGATATCTACCGTATTGGCACTCATAATCACGCCTGTCACACCTGCACCCTCACCCATTCTCACAATAGTACCCAGATTCCCTGGGTCCTGCAGATTTTCCACCATAAGAATTAACGGATTTCCTTTCACAATATCTTTCCGCTCTACGCTCTGCATTTGAACAATTGCCATGACCCCCTGTGGTGTCTGTGTATCTGACATCTGGCTGAATACATGGTCTGATACCAGCTCCACCTGATCTTTCGGAACATTTTCAAAGAATTCTCTGTGATTTTCATAAAATGTCTCTGACGCATACATCTTTACAAGACGATCCAATGGTGCTTCCCTCACCATTCTGGCTCCTTCTACCACGAATTCCTGACATTCTTTTCTAATCTTCGACTTTTTTATAAGCTGAATCACGTGTTTGACCTGATTGCTACTGGTACTGGTAATCATATTTTTCTCTCTTTTCTCCGTTTCTTCTATATATATGCATATATATTATATATGTTATCACATAAAACGAGACATCGCATCCATTAAAAATGCAATGTCTCTAAATGTTACATTGAAAGTCTCTTACTCATATTGAATTCATATTCATCAATATCCTTTGTCATCGCAAGTGCTTCATCAATATCATAATCCACGAACTTGCCATCCTTAAATGCAACTAATCGATTGCTCTTTCCTTCCGCAAGCAGATCCACTGCATAAGATCCCATAATAGAAGCATACATTCTGTCCTTACAGGTAGGAGAACCACCACGCTGCATGTATCCTAATATTGTAGCACGTGTCTCAATTCCTGTTGCCGCTTCAATTCTACGAGCCATTCCAGTTGAGTGTCCAATTCCTTCTGCGTTGATAATCAGATGGTGCTTCTTGCCTCTCTTTCTTCCTTCTATAATATGATTAATCAATTCCTGTTCATCATTATTATATCTTTCTGGAAGCAGAATATCTTCTGCGCCATTGGCAACGCCACACCAAAGTGCAATATAACCTGCATTACGCCCCATAACCTCGATAATACTACATCTTTCATGGGATGTAGACGTATCTCGAATCTTATCAATGGCTTCCATTGCTGTGTTCACAGCGGTATCAAATCCAATGGTATAATCTGTACATGCAATATCTAAATCAATAGTACCAGGAAGACCGATGGTATTCACTCCTGCTTCTGCCAGTTTCTGAGCACCTCTAAATGAACCATCACCACCAATTACCACAATGCCATCAATCCCATGCTTCTTACATACCTCAGCTCCCCGATGCTGACCTTCAGGAGTCATAAATTCCAGACATCTGGCAGTATAAAGAACTGTACCACCTCTCTGAATAATATCAGATACACTTGTTTTGTCCATGTCGATGATTTCGTCGTTAATCAGTCCGTTATAGCCCTTCTGTATCCCCTTTACTTTCAAGCCCTTATTAATCGCTGATCTGACAACCGCTCTGATTGCTGCATTCATACCTGGTGCATCTCCACCACTTGTCAGAACACCAATTGTTTTAATTTCCTTTGCCATAACTCACTTCCCCTTTCTCCCATCAGCTAATCTGATGAATTGACGAATGTCATTTTATAATCATTTTTCTTTTGTTAATATATTAACACCCTTTTTGCAGATTGTCACGTGGTTTCAACATTCTTTTCACCAAATATATTACGAAGCTGACTAAGCAATTCTGAGGTCACCTTAATTCCCTGACTATCCGGCAGTGCAATCTTTTTATTTTCTTTGGCGCAATAGATGATTACTGTATCTTTTCCGTCAGAATCCTTAATAATATTAGAAAGTTCTTCTTTCTTATCCACATATTCTTCCATATCGGAGAAGCGAATCCACATTTTTCTTGGAATGCTGTCGAAATCCACAATTCTCTCGCAAATCAACTTGGCATTCTCATCCACATTTGCAGTAACACGTCCTGTAATAAAGACCTTTTCTGATGAATCCAATATGCTGCGGTAGGTATTGTAATCTCTAGGAAATACGATTACTTCTACTGTGCCAACCAAATCCTCAATTGTCAAAAACGCCATCATCTGCCCTGTCTTGGTAGTCTTAACCGTCTTATTCATAATCATGCCACCAATGGTTTCTTTCGCACCGTCTTTAACCTTAGGCTCTCCGGTTTCATCATCAATCTCAAAGTCTGTTGTCATCACAGAAATATGTTTCTTCCACATCTGTGCATATTCATCTAACGGATGTCCACTAACATAGATGCCAAGAACTTCTTTTTCCAGATTCAATAGCTCTTCCTTTGTATATTCTGCAACATCCGGAATCTTAATCTCGAACTCTTCCTTCTGAGATTCATCTACAAAATCAAACAGAGACATCTGTCCAGAAATGGCATCCTTGCTCTGTCTTGCTGCGCTATCCATAATCTGTGCATAAACATAGTTCATTGCACGTCGCTTTACGCCAAATGCATCAAACGCACCTGATTTAATCAAATTCTCTACCGTTCTCTTATTCAACTCTGCATATAATCTTGTGATAAAATCCTGCATTGTCGTAAACGGACCATTATTAAATCTTTCTTTAATAATTGCTTCAATTGTAGGTCTACCCAAACTTTTAATTGCAGATAAGCCAAAACGTATGGCACCATTCTCTACAGAGAAGCCCATCTGAGACTCATTGACATCTGGAGGCAGAATAGAGATTCCCATCTGACGACTGGCATAGATGTAACCAGCCACTTTATCAGTATTATCAATCACAGATGTCATTAAAGCCGCCATGAATTCCACTGGATAATACGTCTTTAAATATGCTGTCTGGAAAGAAACAACTGCATAGCAAGCCGCATGGGATTTGTTAAAGGCATACTTGGCAAAATCAATCATATTATCATAGATTTTACCTGCAACCTTTTCATCGATACCATTATTAACACAGCCCTTTACGCCCTCCTCTGGATTTCCAAAGATAAAGTTCTTTCGTTCCTGCTCCATGACATAGGCTTTCTTCTTTGACATCGCACGACGAACCAAATCGCTTCGCCCCCAAGAATATCCTGCCAAATCTCTAACAATCTGCATAACCTGTTCCTGATAGACGATACATCCATAAGTAGGTTGCAAGATTGGAACTAACTGAGGGCAGTCATAGATTACATTATCTGGATCATTCTTTCCTTCTATATACTGTGGTATAAAATCCATAGGACCCGGACGATATAGCGAAATACCAGCAATTAGGTCTTCTATATTACGAGGTTTTAATTCCTTCATGAAGGACTTCATACCAGCACTTTCCAACTGGAAGATACCATCACAGCGTCCCGTACTGATTGCATCATATACGCCCTTATCTGCATAATCGATTTTATCCATAGAGAACTCTGGTGTATGCTTCTTCACCAGTTCCTCTGCATCTTTTATAACAGTCAATGTACGAAGACCTAGAAAATCCATTTTCAGCAATCCCAGTTCTTCCAATGTGGTCATAACAAACTGTGCCACAACTGCACCATCTGAGCCTGTTGCTACTGGCACATAATTCTCAACAGCTTTTTCACTGATTAGAACACCTGCCGCATGCATGGACGCATGACGTGGAAGTCCTTCCAGACGCTTACTCTTATCAATCAGATCCTTTACCTGTTCATCACTTTCATACATCCCACGAAGATCTGGATTTTCCTTAATTGCTTTCTCTATAGTGATTCCAATTTCTCTTGGAACCATCTTGGCGATTGAATCTACCATTGCATATGGAAGATCCAGCACTCGTCCAACATCCTTGATAACCGCACGAGCTGCCATTGTACCAAATGTTACAATCTGAACCACACACTCTTTCCCATACTTTTCTACCACATAATCAATGACATCCTGTCGATGCTCATAGCAGAAATCCACGTCAATATCGGGCATGGATACTCGTTCCGGATTTAAGAATCGTTCAAAAATCAGACTGTATTTAATAGGATCAATATCTGTAATTTCCAAACAATAAGACACAATACTTCCAGCAGCAGATCCTCGTCCAGGGCCTACTGGAATATCATGCATTTTCGCATAATTAATGTAATCCCATACAATCAGGAAATAATCCACATATCCCATGGAATAGATAACTGATAACTCGTATGCCAGTCTCTGATGAATATTGTTACTATCCTCTGCAATCTTGATTTCTGCTTTCGTACGATCCTCAGGCATCTCCTCTCCAGCAATACGTGCCATCTCCATGGGATCAATCTCAGCAGTCTGCTCTGGATAACGCTTCTTAATTCCTTCATAGCAAAGATAGTTCAGATAAGTCCATGATGTAAAGCCTTCTGGCACTGCAAACTTCGGAAGCTTTGTCACTCCGAATTCAATCTCCACATTACAACGTTCCGCAATCTTCACAGTATTCTCCAACGCTTCTGGTGCATATGGGAACAACTCTGCCATCTCTTCCGGTGACTTCAGATAATACTGTCCACCCTCATAACGCATTCTATTCTCATCAGGCACCTTCTTTCCAGTCTGAATACACAACAAGATATCATGGGCATCCGCATCATCTGCATAGGTATAGTGTACATCATTGGTACAAACCAGATCAATTCCCGTCTCTTTCGTTAATCGCATCAGCTGTTGATTGACATACTTCTGTTCTGGAATTCCATGATCCTGTAACTCTAAAAAGAAATTACCCTTGCCAAATATTTTCTCATACTTATATGCAGCATCCATTCCCGCTTCATACATGCCTCTAGCTAAGAACTTCTGAACTTCTCCTGCCAGGCAGGCACTCAGTGCAATGATTCCCTCATGATACTGTTCCAGTAATTCATAATCTACTCTAGGCTTATAATAGAAACCATCTGTGAATCCATGAGATACAATCTTCATCAGATTTTCATATCCCTGATTATTCTCTGCAAGAAGAACAAGATGATAATATCGATCTTCTGAATCTCCTGCTTCCTTATCAAATCTGGAACCTGGTGCCACATAAACTTCGCAGCCTAAGATTGGCTTGATTCCTGCATCTTTTGCAGCTTTATAAAAATCAATCACGCCATACATAACCCCGTGGTCAGTAATCGCAAGACTGTTCATCCCCAACTCTTTTGCTCTTGTTGTTATTTCCTTAATCTTACTGGAGCCATCTAATAGAGAAAACTCCGTATGCACATGTAAATGTGTGAATTTATCCATTATGTTGTAACCTCTTATTTCTTCTTATTATTTCTTCTTATTATTAATTTTTTCTTTTAATGTTTGTTATGTCATATTAATACAAATTTGGAAACAACGAACTACATATCTCTGACATCATCATATCAATCTATATTGTACTATGGCTGCACTTCAATTGCATTGGAGCTTTTTACCACATTTGCTATGCTGTCATAAAGTTTCTTTGTCTCTTCAGCCGTCTTGGCATTAATGACATAAATCCCATCGTTCTTTGTATGAATGACAACACATGGATCTGTCGCAATATAGGTATATCTAGTATACCTTCCATAATCATTATTCTCAAAGCGTCCCATATTCAGCTTAAAGCTTCCAAATCCATTGGTTCTGCTCCCAGCCTGATCATGTTCAGAGTATGTAATCTCTGTAACATCTGAATAATCAATATCACAATCCTTCCAGTAAGAAGCATTAATATGGATCTGACTTCCGGAAGTTTCTGTCTTAATGTCACCTGTCATCAATACAATTCCTACAATTACAAAGACAACTGCAAGCACAATTGACACGACCAGCTTCATCTTCTTAGCAGACTTATCTTCTCCCGCTGTCATATTATTCGTCACAATTCGATTTCCATTCTCATCAGTTGCATAGCATTTCGTATTTGTCCAGATTAACATAAATATAATATCCACAACGATGATCATCATAAAGGCAATACTCATTTCCCCCGAGATATTATCTCCCATAATTGCCATCACCAGAAGCATGACCGTAATCACCGACATGCCTACCCCCATCGTTCTGCAAAGCTTCTTCTCATCGTACTTCGCTTTATCCTTTGCATTGGACGTGTTATATCCTGCAATAAGGAAGCCTCCTTTTCCTGCAAGTAACACACCTGATATAATCGCAAAAAGTATCGCAATGCCCCATAACATCATCTAATCCATACCGCCTTTCCCACTTTAGAATCTCTTTTCTCACATTATCTTTTATTTTACCAAATCCGCAGAGAGATTTCATCTTGTTTCTGAAAAACATTTGATAAACCCTGATTCTAGAACAAAGAGTTTGCTTGCAAACTCTTTCGCGCGGCGCGTTTACGTAGTAATAACTTCATTATCCGCGCCGCTGCGATGCTCACGCAGTGTTTTTTATTTATAGGAAATGCAATTTCCTATAAATTAAAAATGCCCACAACTTTTCGGTTGCGGGCATATGAATTCTTTATTCTTCTGTATTATCATTCATTGTTGACTGCTCAGGCTGTGCATCCTGTGTGGTCTGTGATTCAGAATTCTCTGATTCAGAGTCCCCTGATTCAGATGAAGAATCTGTAATTTCAGATGTCTGTCCAATATTCTTCCAGAAATCATCCTCTTCCACTGGATTATTGATTCTTGATGAGTAGGAACCATCTTCATTAAAAGTCACTGTCTCAGCCACCTTTTCTGAAATGCTCATTCCTTCTGTATCTACTGGTTCAGGAATCCCTTTGACTCTTCTGAATATCTTCATGAATTCCTTACCTGTAATTGTTTCTTCTTCATATAGATACTTGGCAATTTCATCGAGAACGTCTCTATTTTCTGAAAGAAGCTTCTTTGCTTCTTCATAACATTTCTTTAATAAATCCTTAACCTCTTCATCGATTTCAGCCGCAGTCTCATCCGAACAGTTGAGTCTGGCGCTTCCATCAAGATACTGGCTCTCCACTGTTGCAAGTCCCATTAAACCGAACTTCTCTGACATACCATACTGGGTAATCATCGCTCTGGCAATCTTGGTTGCCTGTTCAATATCATTAGAAGCTCCCGTTGTCACTGTATCGAATACGAGCTCTTCTGCGGCACGTCCTGCAAGGAAGGTCACAAGTCTTGCCTCTAATTCTGCCTTACTCATCAGATACTTCTCTTCTTCAGGAACCTGCATTACATATCCTAAAGAGCCCATGGTTCTTGGAACAATCGTAATCTTCTGAACTGGCTCTGAATGTTTCTTCAATGCTGTAATCAGAGCATGTCCAACCTCATGATAAGCAACAGTACGCTTCTCTTCTTTGCTAAGAATTCTATCCTTCTTCTCTTTACCAGCAATGACAACTTCCACTGCTTCGAACAAATCCTTCTGAGAAACAACATTTCTTCCGTCCTTGACCGCTGCAATGGCAGCTTCATTAATCATATTCGCAAGATCAGAACCTACTGCACCACTAGTTGCTAAACCAATTGCATCTAAATCTACAGTATCATCCATCAATACATCCTTAGAATGAACCTTCAATGTATCAATTCGTCCCTTCAAATCTGGCTTATCAACGATAATTCTTCGATCGAAACGTCCTGGACGAAGCAATGCTTTATCTAATACTTCTGGTCTGTTGGTTGCTGCCAGAATAAATAATCCCTTAGAAGAATCAAATCCATCCATCTCTGCAAGAAGCTGATTCAAAGTCTGTTCACGCTCATCGTTACCGCCACCATATCTGGAATCACGGCTCTTACCGATGGCATCAATCTCATCAATAAATATAATACAAGGAGCCTGTTTCTGTGCTTCCTTGAATAAATCTCTTACTCTCGATGCACCAACACCGACGAACATTTCTACAAAATCCGAACCTGCAAGAGAGAAGAATGGAACATCAGCTTCACCAGCAACTGCCTTAGCAAGCAGCGTCTTACCTGTTCCTGGAGGTCCAACTAACAACGCACCCTTTGGCAGCTTCGCGCCAATCTTAGCATACTTATCTGGGTTATGAAGGAAATCTACGATTTCTGTCAGCGACTCCTTGGCCTCATCCTGACCTGCAACATCCTTAAATGTAATTCCTGTCTGCTTCTGAACATAGACCTTGGCTGTACTCTTTCCAACGCCCATGCCGCCCATCATACCACCGCCGCCTTTGGACAGCTTTCTATAAACAAAGGCAAATATGATATATATAAATAAGAAAGGAAGCACATAGATTACAAGAAAATCTATGATTGAAGAACTCTGATCTGGGATATATCCTTCAAATGTAATGCCCTTTCTCTTCAAAAGAGAAACTAACGAATCATCGCCAACATATCCTGTATAATAGGTATATCCTACTCCTGTCAGAGAATTCGTTGTTTCCTGATCATCCGCAGGGGTAATCAGAATTCGATTCGACTCCAGTTGCACTTTCGCAACCTGATCATCATCGACCATCTGAAGGAACTCATTATAAGTTACTTCCTTATAAGTTGCATTCTTGAACATACTGTTCAACATGGTAATTCCAATAAATGTAATAATTGCCGCAACAACAATGACAATAATGGTATTGGTCTTTGGCTTCTTGCCATTATTTCCATTATTCTTATTCTGGTTGTTACGGTTGTTTCCGTTTCCGTAATTGTTGTCCATAAGTTCCCTTCCTGACTATCTTAAATGTACACATTTTCTGTATTACATTTCATATTTTTCTTGTATTCATTATAAAGGGGATTATTTTATAAATCAACTGCAATCGAATTATTTAACGGTTCTTTATAATTACTTTATATTTTTCGCAATTCATTTTTTTTAAGGAAATCTATTCACATTTAGTTTCCATAGCTGTATAATGCAAAAATAAAAATATAAAAAGTATGCCCGGTAGTGAGTTTTCCCTGCCGGATATTTATTTTTATACGAAAAAGAACTTACAAACGTGGTGTATTGCCGCACAGGCAGAATGGAGGAAAGAATGCCAGTAAAATATGTATTTGTAACAGGTGGTGTTGTATCAGGACTTGGTAAAGGAATTACAGCCGCATCATTAGGCCGCCTATTAAAAGCCCGTGGTTTTTCAGTAACCATGCAGAAATTTGATCCATATATCAACATTGACCCAGGTACAATGAACCCTATCCAGCACGGTGAAGTATTCGTAACAGATGACGGTGCTGAAACTGATCTTGATCTTGGTCACTATGAAAGATTTATCGATGAAAGTCTAAACAAAAACTCCAACGTTACAACTGGTAAAGTTTACTGGACCGTTCTTCAGAAGGAACGCCGTGGAGATTTCGGTGGAGGTACTGTTCAGGTTATCCCTCACATTACCAATGAAATCAAGAGCCGTTTCTTTAGAGATTTTTCAAGCAAAGAAACCAAAATTGCAATTATTGAAGTCGGTGGTACTGTAGGAGATATCGAAAGCCAGCCTTTCTTAGAGGCAATTCGTCAGTTCCAACACGAAGTCGGTCGTGAAAATGCAATTCTCTGCCACGTTACATTAATCCCATATCTGAAAGCATCTGGAGAAATGAAGACAAAGCCTACGCAGGCAAGCGTAAAGGAATTACAGGGAATGGGAATCCAGCCAGATATTCTTGTATGCCGTACAGAGCATGAATTAGAGCCAGGTATCAAGGATAAAATTGCATTATTCTGTAACGTTCCTAAGTCTCATGTATTGCAGAATCTTGATGTAGAGATTCTCTATGATGCTCCGCTCGCTATGGAAGAGGAACATTTAGCACAGGTAGCATGTGAATGCCTAAAGCTTGATTGTCCAGAACCAGATTTGACTGAGTGGAGAGACATGTGTACTCGTTGGAAGAATCCTACAAAGAAGGTTTCTGTTGCCCTGGTCGGTAAGTATATTCAGCTTCATGATGCCTATATCAGTGTTGTAGAGAGCTTAAAGCACGGCGGGGTATTCAACGCTGCTGAGGTTGATATCAAGTGGGTCGATTCTGAAACTGTAACTGCTGAAAATGCAGCCGAAATTCTTGGTGATGTTTCTGGTATTCTTGTTCCTGGCGGTTTTGGTGATCGCGGTATCGAAGGAAAGATTCAGGCAATCCGTTACGCACGAGAAAACAACACTCCATTCTTAGGTCTGTGCCTTGGTATGCAGTTATCAATCGTTGAATTTGCAAGAGACGTGATTGGTTTCTCTGATGCACACAGTGTAGAATTAAAGCCAGACACCACACATCCAGTCATTCATCTGATGCCAGATCAGGAAGGAATCGATGATATCGGTGGTACACTAAGACTTGGTTCATATCCATGTGTTCTTGATAAGACAAGCAAGGCTTATGAAGTATACGGACAGGAAGAAATCACCGAGAGACATCGTCATAGATATGAAGTAAACAACGATTACAGAAATGTATTGGTTGAGAACGGCATGAAGCTTTCTGGTATCTCTCCAGACGGAAGAATCGTAGAGATGATTGAGATTCCAGCTCATCCATGGTTCTTAGCTACACAGGCACATCCTGAATTGAAGTCCAGACCTAATAGACCACATCCATTATTCAAAGGATTCGTTGGCGCTGCATTAGAATATCAGGAAAAACATCAGTAAATATACAACGATATTTTATTCGTATCTCAGCAATATTAGAATTAATTCTGCCGTAAGGAAACGTTTTTTCTTACACATAAAAAGAAGGGTTAATCATGTAGAAGCTGATATGATACCTGTCCACTTGACAGATATCATATCAATATTTCCCTACAATGTTAGCCCTTCTCTTTTTATCTTTCTATTACTGCAATTCGATATCCTTTATACTCATATTCACGAATCTTGATTTCTTTCAAGCTCATCAATTTTTCTTCCTCATGCAAGGACTTATTCACATAAGACATATGCATATTTCCCCGTGAATCTGGCAGGAATTGAACCTGTGAGATGCCATAGGCAATTCCCTCTCCTGTCAACTTACTATATGCCTCTTTTAAAGTCCAAATTCGTAAGAATCTTTTTTTCTGCTCTATCGTGGGATTTTCTGAGCACGCTTGTTGCTCATCACTTTCTGCTGTGATTACACTCTCTTCTCCTCGACCAAGCTGACCTTCACCTACCCACCGATACTCTGCTTCTGTAAAAAATCTTTTTGCTGTGTTCAATCGGATATTTCGATTTCCCTCCACATCAATTCCTACTGGACTGCTGCCAATAGCACAAACTACCACGTTTCCTGAATGTGACAAATTAAAAAATAAATCGGGCTTATGTTCATATATCGGCTTTCCATTATTTTCCGTTGTCAGCTCATAATCGTACTGAGTACTATATAAATCTATTAGTTGTTTTACGGTCAAACTAACAATCTCCATGTCCTCAGATTTACTACTCTCGCATTCCTGTGTTTGAAGGTTTTCTGCTTTCTTTTCATGCAATCCTGTGGCCACATTCAAAAGCATCCCTGCAATCAGTGACTCATTCTGATTCTTTTGATTCTTCATCTTTTGAACCTTTTGTAATCGTTCATTGCGTACCATCTGCAGACATCTTTCTCTTGATACCTCTGTCATATTCTGTTGTTCATCACCCAAATCCACAAGAAAAAGCTTCATATGCGCTCCAATAAAATTATATCTTCATTTAATATTTATAATATGTATTCCATTTGTGTTTCCTTCGGCTTCAATCCCATGCGTTCATAAAACCCTCGGGCACTATCATTACCTTCCCAGACATTCAAAGTCACCTCATAACACCCCAGACGCTTTGCTTCTTCTTTTACATATGTAAACAATTGCTCTCCCACACGCATTCCTCTCGCATGCTCATCAACACAGAGATCATCAATAAACATGGACTTGAATGGCACCATGTTATTTGAAAATGGTTGTTCCATCAACGCACAGAATGCATATCCAACCACTACATTTCCCTCACTTACAGCAACATATATTGGCTTTTCATCATCTCGAATCATCACTTCAAGCTCTTCAATCGTATACTTTGTTGTTCTTGGAATGAAAATATCTGGCCTGATATTCGCATGAATCTCCAAAACCTGCATGAGTAATTCTATAATCTTATTAATATCTTCATTTTTCGCTCTACGGATTAACATTCTTTTTCTCCTAAAACATTTCTTATATTTCTTACAGATATAGTATATCGCATCCTGTCATAATATCAATGGATTTCTGCTCCTCATTCCAACCACTGAATAAATGCAGTTTTATCAGCACTGTTATATCCTGCTTTTCTATAAAATTCCAAGGTCGCTTCCTGCTTTGCTCCTGTGAGTAGCATCATTTTATAGCAATGATTCTTTTTTGCTATTTCTTTCGCATACTCTAGACACTCACCTGCATATCCATTCCCCCGATAATCATTTTTGCCATTCAACTGGTATGTTCTGTTTCATAGCATATCCTGCAAATATAAGTTCCTCTGTAAACATGTTTAATTCACTATATACTATTTATCACTTTCTGCCTTTCATTATAACTTCTTCAGATTTTCTATTCTTTCTGGATTCTGAGCTGCGGCCCATTCTTTTAATTTATCACAAGGAAATTCCTGACATTTACCGCAATGTTCTTGGTTTTTCTGCGAATTACATTGATACAATTCACACTCGCCCCAAAACACTTTACCCTCGTTTAACTTACAGCCTGGACAATTCTTTTTTACTTTAAATCCACACGCATCACAATCAATTCCACATACACTATAATTTGCCATAATACCTCCCTACTGATATTCGCAATCCACAAGGTACGGGATAATTCACTTTCCCTACGCAAGTAATAACCGCTTTACATTCTCATACAGCTCATCTATATCACAAAGTCCATCGTTAACAATACATGAGATTCCTTTTCTTTCGCACTCATCTTTTACTTGCTTCGCAAACAGAATATCTCGTTCCATCCAGTTATTGAATGCTCGTTCTTTATCCGAACAGCCCTCTAAAATATATGGGTCCCATTCCCGCTCCTTGTAATGTAAAAACTGAAAATCGGGTGTTGGAACGATTGAAATATTTAATATGCACCATATTCTTTTGAAATAAGTTCGGCAACCGTTCACTTCATTCGTCCACCTCCAAATTAATTACAATAACACTATTCTCTGCTCTTTTTTTATCTATTGATTTTTCAATAGCCCACTTTACATTCTTTGCATCTGTAAATGATGCTTTTCTCTTCTCACAATGTGATTTTAGTAAATCATCTGAAATGTCTAGATACACCAACACATCACATTCCAATAAAATCAAAGAAAATAACGGATGTCCCGGCTGAATCCTCACACGTTCCTTTACCAGCTTACTGGTAAACTTTCCGATATCTGGCGTCCATGGTTTGCTGCATATATATTCTTCCTCTTCCTTGCTCAATGTCGGCCATAACGCTTCATCCATGTCTATTGCCCCTGGAAACTGTTCCTGCAATGTAGATTTCCCACAGCATGTTGTTCCTAAGATGCAAATCCTTTTATCCTGATAGCTTTTAAAAATGTCCTCTAGATTCTGTTTTACTTTGCTCATAATTATCCGCTTCTCTTCTATAGAAAAAAGAAAGAGCCTTCCCCATCTCCTATGTTTTAGCTCTGCTATTTCTTCTATTAGCAGAGTCCTTTTCTACGATTTATATTTCATTCAAAATTTCATCCGGATGCGAGACAATCGTTATTGCACCCGCCTGCAGAAGTTCTTCACGTGTTCTAAAGCCCCAGTTCACAGAAATACAATCCATTCCAGCATTCTTTGCTGTCTCAACATCCACTTCTGAATCCCCAACATAGACTGCATCTCGGCAGTCTATATTTAGCTGCTTCAACACTGTATTCACAGTGTCTGGCGCAGGCTTTCTTCTGACTCCTGCCTTTTCACCTACAACGGTATCAAACATGTTCGGAAAATATTCTTTACACAAATCCTGTACAGCAAAGTCAGCTTTATTCGACACTGTTGCCATCAAATAACCCTTTTCCTTCATCACCTGTAATAATTTCTCAATCCCCTCATAGGGTTTTGTCTGATCTGCACAGTGAACCTTATAATGAATTTTAAATTCTGACAGCACCTCTTGAATTGTTTCTGCGGATGTTTCTGCGGGTACTCCCCGCTCCACAAGTTTTTGTATGCCATTTCCTACAAAACTGCGTACCTCATCAAGAGTTCTCTTTGGAAATGCTGCCTGCTCAAGCGCATAATTCAAGCTGCCTGCCAAATCATCCAGCGTATTCAACGTTGTTCCATCTAAATCAAAAATAACAAGTTTATATTTCATCTTACACTATTCTCCTATTTTTAATATTTTGTTTCCTGTTCCTTTAGATAATATGTCACATCTCTTTGCTCACTTCCCTTTAATGTTACCTCATAAAATTCTCCATTCTTCTCTATTTCAAAGTTTTCATCTGTAAGCGCTGCGCCATCGTTTGCTATCGCTGCCGTGAACACATAGTCTCCATAGTATACTCTGACCCTGCTTCTTCCAAACAGAAATGGATGCCCTATTTCATATACTGACACATTATCCTCTTGAGCCCTCATATATTCACCATCATCTGTAAATAATGTTCCTATCCCTATTAATCCAAGAAGTAGAACCAACATCATTATCTCTACAATCATAATAACTTTATATCATGTTTTCATTGGATACCTCTAACCAGCTTTTCTAGCTTTTTCCTTTCATATCAATCCTTCTTGATATAAAAGTATTATAGCATATCCCAGTGTAAAAAATCATATTGAACAAAAAGTTTGCTCACGCAGTGTTTTGATTTATAAGAAATGCAATTTCTATATACTAAAAAAACTCCCACGAATCATATCGCAGGAGTCTCTCACATAATTCCTATTCCTTTTATTATTTCACACCGGAAACAATATACTTTTCATTATCAGATATAACAGTATCAACCACAAACCATTTTCCCATCAACTCCGCCAATTGTTCCTCATGCATCAATCCCAGAGAAACCTTGCTGGCATGATGATATCTATGATGCGCATCAATCCGCTCTCTGCTCATTCCATGCGCCACTGTGATTCGTCCACCATCCTTCAGACACGTCGATAGATACGTAAACAGATTTTCCGGTTCTGGAAAATGTGGAAATGCGTTATAAATCATGATACAATCATACTTCTTATCAAAATGCAAATCACAAACGTCAGAACAAATGACCTGAACTTTCTTTTCATCTGCGAACTTACTTTCCGCAATCTTTGCCATCTCCGAAGAAATATCTACACCTGTGACACTAGCTACATTTCGACCAAGGTAATCCGGAAAAAGTACTCCTGTGCCACATGCCACGTCTAATACATCTTTTCCCTCTGTCACCCCGCCGCGATCCAGAATTTCTCCAATAATCCTGTCACTGCGAACCATCTCATCATCCCAGCTCTTCGCACACTTATCAAAGAACTGAATTATATCTGTCGTTTCCATTGCTACGTATCTCCTCTTATCTCTTTATATGATATCAGGATTCAGGTGTCAAAAGGTGCTTGTCAAAACTTTTATTGTCAGATTAAAGGCCCACTGAGCCATGGATGGCGAATGGGACTGTTTGCGTCAATAAAGATAACACCCCATCAAGGTTAGAGTTTCTTAATATCGGACGACGGAATAAAAAAGGACGTTTTTATGCAATATGACAACACTACTTTAAAAAAGCATCTTTTGACACCTGAATTCTATAATTATTTATTAAAGAATGACCCTGTATCAATCTTCTGATATCCACCAAAGCTAGTTGGATATGCAAAAATCTGATCTGCCAGCTTGCTTCCTAAGAACATCTCTGTGATTTCATTGGTCTTTGCTGTCATATCAATATCCTGGAATTTATCAGGATATACAGTCTTTGCAATATACCAGGTGTTCATCAATGTAATTTCATAGTTGGTATAATATGCATTATATGCCATCTCCAAATATACATTTCCATCATTCCATGCCTTACTGGAATCAAACATTGTTGTATCTGCCTGGTAAAGTGGCTTGATATTCTTTACTGCAGCTGCATCCATGAACATAATATCCATATCAGCTCCTAAAGAAACAAACTTTTCTTCTTCAATCTTCTGAACGCCATTCTTGCCAAGATCTGTTACCACATTCTTTACATTTGCAACTTCGAAAGAAATATAATTCTGTGAAGTCATCAAATGATTGGTTGTTCCCCAGTTACCGAGACCACAGATATATGCTGTTGGCTTATCTGCATCAGCGATGCCTTCTGTTCTCTTAGTAATCTCATTCTTCTCAGCTTCAATGTAGCTAGTGAGTGTTGCTGCTCTGTCCTTCTCATTAAAGATTGTTCCGAGAAGCTCTAAAGTTCCCTTGAAAGAATCATCAAATACACCGTTATTTCCTGATTTTAAAGTAATCACTGGAACTCCCAACTGCTCCTGCAATGCATTTTCCTTATCCACATCTTCATACTCAGAAATAACAATGTCTGGATTACAACTTAAAATCTTCTCTGCTTCAGCCGCCTGTGCATTTGGGCCACCCACACCACAAGAAG
This sequence comes from Lachnospira sp., assembly GCA_028693195.1. Classification (GTDB taxonomy): domain Bacteria; phylum Bacillota; class Clostridia; order Lachnospirales; family Lachnospiraceae; genus Lachnospira. Next base: position 3,465 of record JAQUVV010000011.1, on the reverse strand, counting down.
CTAATTTAGAAAGCTGATCCCCGTAGGCAATCATATATGGTCTTGCAACACCATCGAACATCTTAGGTCTCTCTGTCAGTGATGTATTATCAATATCTTCCACGCCGGCTAGCAGTTCTACATCTGCAATATAGCTGTACATACGAAGAGCTCCTGCGCCAACACATACTACATTCTTGTAGCTTCCTGGCGTAACCTTCACCTCACGTCCTATCATATCTGTCACAGTAATCTCCTGCTGTGCCTCTGTTGTTGTCTGATTCTCTGTCTTTGCCTCTGTGCCACATGCCAGAAGAGAAAATGTCATCACACTGGTCAAAATCAATGCTGCCGCTTTTTTTAGTTGTCTTTTAATCATAACTTCCTCCAATAATTACTTTTTGATTTTCTATATTAACAATTCTGACCTTAATATCAAAAATGTCAGAAATGATATCTTCTGTAAAGCACTCTTCCCCGCCATGATACTTGACTACACCGTCTTTCAAGAAGAAGAATCGGTCTCCAAAGAGCAATGCCTGATTTAGATCGTGAAGGGAACTTAAAATACTGATATGATTCTTTCTTGCCAGCTTCTTCCCTTCTTGCAAAATCAAATGTTCATTGGCAATATCCAGGTTTCCAGTTGGCTCATCAAAAATCAGCATCCCCGGTTCCTGCGCCATAGCTCTTGCGATGGCAATTTTCTGCCGTTCTCCTCCAGATAATTCATCCACACTGCGATAGGCAAAATCCTCCAGCTTCATTTCATGAAGAATCCGCTCCACCACTTCATAATGCTGTTTTGATGCCTGAAATCCAAAATGTGACACCCGCCCCATCAGGATTGAATCTAGCACCGTCAATGCACCGAATTGAATATTCTGAGGCACATAACCAATTTCTCCAGCACGCTGCTTCCTTGACATTTGGCGTAGGTCTTTCCCATGCAATCGAATCTGTCCACTTAGCTTTCCAGAATGAATCCCTAAGATGCTGTTAAATAATGTCGTCTTTCCCGAACCATTCTTTCCGAGTACAATTCCAATCTGTCCATCTTCCAGTTCCATACTAACATCCTTCAAGATTTGAGGAGAATGGGCATGATATCGAAATGATAAATTCTTAATTTCTAACATCGATTATTCTCCTTCTTTGAAAAGATAATAGCAATAAAGAATGGGGCACCAAGAAGAGATGTAATTGCACCAACTGGTAATGCTGAACCATTCCCCATACTTCTGGAAAATGTATCTGCAATAAGTAATAGCAGACTTCCGCTGATTGCAGAAAGCGGAACCGTCACACGGTGATCCTGCCCAATAAGTCTTTTGGTTACATGTGGGCAGATAATACCAATAAAGCCAATAATTCCGAGGAATGAAACACAGACGGCTGTTATCATAGATGCCAGTAACAGCGCGAGAAATCTTAATATTTCTACGTTGATTCCCATGCTCTTCGCTGTCATCTCACCGCTTAAAAGTGCATTAAAATGCCAGGACATCAGCATAAAGAAAACGATTCCTACTGCTACAAATGCAAACATAATGACATCTGTTTTATAGGTTGCCCTGCCAAGGTCTCCGAAATTCCAAATCACTGCTGCTGAAATTCCCACATCCGTTGCATAGAACTGCAGAATCGTAGTTGCTGCTGTCCAGACTGAACCAATGGCAATTCCTGCAAGAACCACAACATTTGGTGAGAAGGAACGCATTCTGCAAAGGCCCAAAATCAATAAGATTGATAACAACGAAAATACAAATGCCAGCACACTGGTCGCATAAGGATTCATTCCAATAGAATAATTCTTCAGATTATTTCCTGTTGATAAATAACCTCCTGCAAATGCAATAATAGAGAGATTTGCTCCAAAAACAGCAGCATTTGACACCCCCAGCGTTGATGGAGAGGCCATGGAATTATTCAAAGTTGTCTGCATCATCAATCCGGAAACAGATAATCCCGCTCCCGCAATGACTGCTGCCAGAATTCTTGGAATACGAATATTCCAGATAATCCGGTTAAATGCTGGTGTACTCTTCTTTGCCAGTGCCGCAAATCCATCGAAAATCGACATATTCGATGAGCCCACAAACAGACAAATCAGCGCCATCACAAGCATTGCCGCAAACATGCCTAAAATAATCAATGTATTCTTTTTACTCTTCCTTTTCATGCCAAGCCACGCATTCATAATTAATCGTCCTGCCTCTTCATTTACTGTCTGCATTCCACTCATTCTACGACAGCCCATAACGTTACAATATCATATCACTCCACATGAAAGATTCACAAGCTCCCTAGGGGGTTAATTCTATGCCCTTCATCCTCATAATCAAAGAAGTCCCCAAACTCTATTCACATTCGATTGTTTAAACAAAAACGATTTCTGCAACGAATCACAGAAACCGCTTTATTATTATGTATTATTAACCATTTCATTTGCCTACTCTGCACTCTCTATCCGCAAGTGCAATCGTTGATGGGCGATGGGCAATCATAATAATCGTCTTTTTATTCTTCAGTGCTCTCATTGCTTCATTGACCAGTTGCTCCGATTCATTATCCAACGCAGATGTCGCTTCATCTAAAAGAATAATCGGCGCCTCTTTTAGAATTGCTCTGGCAATGGCAATTCTCTGACGCTGTCCACCTGATAAGCGATTTCCTCGCTCCCCAACATGCGCGTCATATCCGCCTTCCAGCTCCGTAATAAAATCATGTGCATATGCCATCTTTGCCGCTTTGACCACTTCTTCCTTCGTTGCTTCTGGCTTTGCGACGCGAATATTATCTAAGATAGACATGTTAAACAGATACGGTTCCTGCGGTACATATGCAATCTGTTTTCTCAATTCCTGATTGCTCATATCCTTGCAGGATACGCCATGGATCAAGAATTCTCCTCCCTGAAGTGGATATAATCCCAACAGTAATTTAGATATGGTTGTCTTTCCACATCCCGAAGCCCCTGTAATAGCAACGCTTTCTTCATTTCCAACTGTCATGTTAAAATGCTGTAATAGTGGTTTATCTTCACTATAGCAGAAATCCGCATTATGGAAACTCACACTATCCGCTGTCTGCAGATTATTTTCACCTCTATTGGGACTATAACTATCCACATACCAGTTTTCAGGCTCTTCCGGCTCTGCCAATAGTTCTGCAATATTTGCTGCATTTACCAAACTTCCGATTAATTCTGGCAGATATCTTCCCAACTGCAGGAACTGAATGGAAAAATGTCCATACAAAGTATAAATTGCAGCTAATGCACCCAATGTTGTGTATCCCTTCTGTACAAAGTAGATTCCCACCATCAAAAAGGTAAGTGAGCATAATAGATCAAATCCTGTATTGCTGCTTTCCAAAAAGGCAGTATAAACAATTCGTTTATTACTCTCCTTCGCATATGTTTCATTTTCTGTTATAACATCATGAACGGTCTGTCTCCCCGCCGCATACATTCTAGCCTGCTCC
>JAQUVV010000211.1 GCA_028693195.1 Lachnospira sp. | reverse complement strand
GAATTCGATTCCATGACACTCCCTGCATCGATGCAGATATTCAAGGCCATCATTCCATTTATGGACTATAACCTGCAGCGCACGACATCCACCTTTGTCCGGGCAAATGAATTGATGCATACCATCAACTTCTATAAAAACCCCTCCAGTGTCAGAGCTTTTTCAAGCTGTAGCAACGATTTCAGAATTTCTGCAAACAGTTCCATGCAGGATATTCTAAGCAACGATAACATCATTAATATGATTATGAAATACTGTCCTGAAGAAACGGAAAACATGATTAATCAGTTTCGTAATTACTCAAAAATGTCTGATTTATTCAACATGTATAATAGCACATCAAAGAATATGAATGGATTTACATTTGATGAAAAAAATATGATGAATCCATCCCAGCAGAAATTATATAACGAATATATTCACCAGCTGGATGAAATCGATCTATCACAGATGCAGAATAGAACACGGTAAATAACCTTATAGTATTATATAGTAGTAGAAAGGAATCCCATTATGTCCGATTTAGATTTTCGCAAGCAATTATTACTAAACGAATTTAAAAGTATGTCAAAAGGTAAATCCAATGACCAGATGCTTCCGCTGATTTTTGCAATTAGCAGTAAAGCCAAGCAGGCAGGTATCACCTTCAACAAAGATGATTTTAATCTGATTATTGATCAGTTAAAAAAAGATATGTCTCCTGAAGAACAGCTTATGCTGCCACAGCTTTTAGCACTTCTTCAGTCTCAGCATTCTTCGAAGTAAACTTATGATTTCGTCTCTTAATTGTATTTTTTTTAATACATATCATTTTCCTGTTTTATTTATAGCTTTAAAGTGTTAAAGTGTACTCATTACAAAAAACGATTAAAGGAAGGTCATTTTATGTCTTTTAACCATATTGGATTTATTGGATTCGGCCTGATTGGCGGTTCCATTGCTCGTGCTGTCAAGCAGTCACGTCCAGAGTGCACAATCACAGTTTTAAGCCGTTCTCTCACACCTCTTGAAGAAGCTGTAAAGGACGGCGTAGTCAATCATATATGTACAGAAATAGGAGATTCATTTGCTCAATGTGATTTAATCCTAATATGTACACCTGTTGTCTCAATTACAGAATATTTAAGCAAATTAAAACCAGTGATCTCCAATCAATGTCTGATTACTGATGTTGGAAGTGTGAAAGGATATATTCATGATGCCGTCAAGGCATTAGATATGGAGCAGCAATTTATCGGTGGTCATCCAATGGCTGGTTCACAGCTAACCGGTTATGCCAATTCTTCCGCAGAAATGATGGCTGGTGCAAAATATATCATCACCCCTACTGCTAAATCCACCACCGAACAAGTAAAGGATTTGGAAGATTTCATCTTGGAAATCAAATCTGAGCCTGTCGTGATGGATGTAGAGACACATGATATCTCCGTAGCCGGAATTAGTCATGTACCGCATCTATCTGCCTGTGCATTGACTAACATGGTTCAGAATAACGACAACGAACAGCATTATATGCATATGCTTGCCGCTGGCGGATTTAAGGACACAACCAGAATTGCAGCTTCATCCCCAGAAATGTGGGAGCAAATCTGCGCCACCAATGGAAAAGCAATTAGCCTGATGCTTTCCAAATACATTGACATCCTCACCGAAATGAAGGCGCACATTGATTCAAAAACACCAGGCTATATTGAGAATGCATTCGCGCATTCACGTGAATACCGTAATACATTTGACGAATAATTTTAAACTCTAAAGCAACCACCACCAACGAATTCTCTTAATATTGAATCAATTGGTATCATATCTGAACTATATGTCAGGAAGTAATCGAGGAATTTCAATAATCGCTTTGCTTCCTGATATTCTGGTTCTTCTGGCTTTATAGAAAACAACAGTGGCTCCACATATGGCTTTAATACTGCCAATTCATAAGCCATTGCTGAATTAAACATGGCATCTGCCTCTTCCTGAAACGGAAAGATATTCTTCTCTTCCCCTTTTCTAACTGATTCCCACATAGATAACGTCTGTTTTGCTGACGCACCTCTTGTACGATAATCTCTAACCATGCGTCGAATTAATCTTCCATCTGTGGTAGACACTCTATTATGCTCATCTACATTTAGCTGTGTCAGTGCACTGATGTAAATCTTAAACTTGCTCTCTACTGGAAGTGAATAGGACAATTCATCATTCAGACAGTGAATTCCTTCTATGACAAGAATATCCTCTTCTCCTAACTGAAGTGTGTTCCCTCTGTATTCCTTTCTTCCACTCTTAAAGTTGAAGGTCGGCATGTGTACTTCTTTTCCTTCCAACAGCTCATGCATATGATGATTGAACAATTCAATGTCAATTGCATGAATATCCTCGAAATTATACTCACCATTCTCATCCTTTGGCGTCTGTTCTCTCTCCACGAAGTAATCATCTACTCCGATTGGATGTGGTTTATATCCATTGGCACGAAGCTGAATGGACAGTCTATGTGAAAATGTAGTCTTTCCTGAAGATGATGGCCCTGCAATCATAATGAACTTCACGCCTTTTCTCTTCTGAATCTCATTCACCAATTCTACAATCTTCTGCTCCTGCAAAGCCTCCTGAACTAATACCAGTGATTCCATATCTCCATTGGTAATATGTTCATTCAAGTCGCCAACAGTTGATAGCTGGAGCATATCTGCCCACTCCGTTGCCTCTTTCAGTACTGAAAAGACTTTATCCTGTGGCTTAAATTCAGGCACTTCCTCCGGTGCGCTACGTACTGGAAGCTGTAATACAAATCCATCACTATATGCGAACAAATCAAAGTACTTGAGTATCCCTGTTGAAGGAGCCATATATCCGTAAAAATAATCTTGAAATCCATCTAAATCATAGATATTCACATAAGAGCCAATTCGATATTGAAAAAGCTTTGTCTTATCCATCATCTTATATTTACGGAATAACTCTAATGCTTCACTGGTCTTAATTGTCTTCTTAGTAATCGGAAAATCCGATTCCACATCCATTAACATCTGTGCTTTTACCTTTGCTAGAAATTCCTCTGTACAAGCAATATCTCCTGCTATATCACAATAAAAGCCTTTGCTGATAGAATACTGGACGCCAACCCTTTTTACAGAATCTTTTGGTGCGACCTTGTAAATTGCCTGAAGCATCAACAAAATCACGCTTCTACGGTATGTTTCATTTCCAATATTACTGCCTATGGTAATAAATTCCACCTGCTGATCTGTAATCTCTTTGTCCGATAATTCTTCTAGTCTGCCATTCACCTTTGCTAATATAATTGCATGTTCATACTGGTTCTGTGCTTCCTTTGCCAGTTCGTATAATGTCTTCCCCATACCAATCTCCATTTCCGCCTGTCATCGATAATATGATAATGCTTTCTGAATCACTGCCTCTTCTTTTTTTAAATTCTGACACCGATCCTGAACAGATTGTTTTTCTTCCATCTCTTGAAGCTTGCTCATAATTCTGTGATTCAGTTCCAGCTCCCGCATTAGCAGGTTCTTTAACACAGGATCTTGTTTCTCCAAGAGGATTTTTCCATATTGTTCTTCTGCCAGTTGCTGAAGTTCATCATATCTACAATCCATCATTACATAATACTGGTGATCCTCTTCCAGCATCTGTTCATCCATAATATGTATATAGTTATTCTTTAAATATATTCGAAACTCTGCAAGTTCTGACTGTGGCGACAGAATTAACTGCATCCCGTCTGTCAGCTTTTCCTTTCCTTCCATTAAAATCTGCTTCATAAGGCGTCCCCCCATTCCGCATATCGTAATGGTATCCACCTCTCCTGCATTCAACTGCACTAATCCATCAGAAAGGCGCAGATCTACCTGCTGTGAGATTCCATAATCAGCAATATTCTTTTCTGCCTTAGAAAGTGGTCCTTTTCGTACGTCCATTGCAATGACATGGGACGAAATTCCTTCCTTTACCAGATAAACCGGCAGATATCCATGATCCGTTCCAATATCTGCCACTCTGTTTCCTGGCTTCACCAATTCTGCTGCAGTCTGCAGTCTCTTTGAAATCTTTAATCGTTCCATCATTAATCAAGATAATCCTTTAACTTACGGCTTCTGCTTGGGTGTCTCAGCTTACGAAGTGCTTTTGCTTCAATCTGTCTGATACGTTCTCTTGTTACATTAAATTCCTTACCAACTTCTTCCAGCGTTCTAGCTCGTCCATCATCCATACCAAAACGGAGACGAAGAACCTTCTGCTCTCTCTCTGTTAATGTTCCAAGAACTTCTACTAACTGTTCCTTCAACAAAGTAGATGCAGCTGCTTCTGCAGGCACTGGAACATTATCATCCTGAATGAAATCCCCAAGATGACTGTCTTCCTCTTCACCAATAGGTGTCTCTAAAGAAACAGGTTCCTGAGAAATTTTCTGAATCTCACGAACTCTTTCTACTGGAATATCCATTTCTTCAGCGATTTCTTCTGGGGAAGGCTCTCTACCCAACTCCTGAAGAAGCTGTCTAGATACTCTCACCAGCTTGTTAATCGTTTCTACCATATGAACTGGAATACGAATTGTTCTTGCCTGATCTGCAATCGCTCTTGTAATCGCCTGTCTAATCCACCATGTCGCATAAGTACTGAACTTATACCCCTTACGGTAATCAAACTTTTCAACTGCTTTAATCAAGCCAAGATTGCCTTCCTGAATCAGATCTAAGAACAGCATACCTCTTCCCACATATCTCTTGGCAATGCTGACTACCAGACGTAAATTAGCTTCTGCAAGTCTTCTTTTAGCTTCCTCATCTCCTGCCTCCATTCTCTTCGCATATTCAATTTCTTCTTCAGCAGAAAGAAGAGGCACCTTACCAATTTCCTTCAAATACATTCTAACTGGATCTTCAAGGCC
>JAQUVV010000210.1 GCA_028693195.1 Lachnospira sp. | reverse complement strand
AAGGGATTTAGAGCGCTGGGGGCAGATGTTGATATTTCACATGGTATGATTCGTACAAAGGCGGATCATCTTGTGGGAAGCCATATTTACTTTGATGTGGTTTCAGTTGGTGCAACAATTAACTTGATGATGGCTTCATGTATGGCTGAGGGGAATACAATCCTTGAAAATGCAGCAAAAGAGCCACATATTGTTGGTGTGGCCAATTTCTTGAATGCAATGGGTGCGAATATCAAGGGTGCTGGTACAGATGTTATTCGAATTAAGGGCGTCAGCAGACTCCATGGCTGTACATACTCTATTATTCCAGATCAGATTGAGGCAGGAACATTTATGTTTGCTGCTGCGGCAACACACGGAGATGTCGTTGTAAAGGATGTCATTCCAAAGCATTTGGAATCAATTTCTGCAAAGCTGTTAGAGATGGGATGTACAGTAATCGAGGGTGATGACAGTGTGCGTGTTATTGGAGCAGATACACTAAAGTGTACGAATGTTAAGACATTACCATATCCAGGATTTCCAACAGATATGCAGCCACAGATTGCGGTTGTTCTTGCTTTAGCAGAAGGCTCTAGTATTGTTACAGAGAGTATTTTCGAGAATCGTTTTAAGTATGTAGACGAGATGGCCAGAATGGGTGCGAATATTAAGGTGGAAGGTAATACTGCATATATAGAAGGCGTAAAGCGTTACACCGGTGCGCAGATGTCAGCTCCAGATTTACGTGCAGGAGCAGCACTTGTAATCGCAGCACTCGCAGCAGAAGGAATTTCAGAAATCGAGGATATTCAGTATATTCAGCGTGGATATGAAGATTTCGAGGGTAAGATTCGAGGATTAGGCGGAATTATTGAGAAGCTGGATTCAGACCGTGAGATTCAGAAGTTTAAGTTAAAGATTGGATAATTGAAGAACATATTATATAAGAAAACATATTTCAGAGAAATTTTCTGTGATATGTTTTCTTTTTGTTTTAGACACATTTTAGAAAATTCATCATAAATTATGATTCTTTTATTCCTGAATGTGGTATGATTAGTGTAGTTTATAATTTGTAGAAAAGACCAATATATTTACTCACACTCGTGATAGGAAGGCTAATGTGAATGTTGAGAGATGTACTGGCAGAGGTGGGGGAATGATATGAAGCTTCGAAGTAAATTATATCTGTCATTCTGTATTATGATTGTGCTTCCGGTGGCGTTATGCTGCTGTGCGGTTTATATGATATTCTGTCTACAGAAGGAAAGCATCAGTGAGACATATAATGTAGATGGTAAGATTGTTCTGGAGAATCTCTATTCACCAATCACGATTTATGGGCGGATGACAGATAATATATATGAAGAATTGATAGAAAAGGCTGAGGAATCTCCGAAGTCTTTTAATAATGGTCAGTATATCAGAGAGGTTAATCAATCATTAAGGGACTGTCTTTCATGTTTAGTGATTCGAAAGAATGGTATTATTACGTATTCATCCGTAGATGATATTTCTGCTGGAGAGTTACTAGCGATGCTGCCGGAGTATGATGAGAATTCGAATACATCCGATGTAGGGGTATATAAGGGTGGAGAACATCAGAAGCTGATTAAGCAGATAGATTTCCAGGATGATGATAACAATACATACAGTGTGTTTATTGTTACATCCTTAAAGCAGGTAATTCCGCAGATTAAAGTTTTTGTATTTCAGGTTATTATGGCAATTTTGGCGATACTAATTCTGACGGGAGTATTGTTAAGCATCTGGGTTTATCGATCAATGCTCAGACCGTTGAATCGATTGAAGTTAGCAACGGATAATATTAAGAATGGCAATATGGATTTTGAGATGCCGAAGAATACCAATGATGAGTTCGGTGAAGTGTTTAATGATTTCGAAGAAATGCGTGTGATTTTGAAGAAGACTTCAGAAGACAAGTTGAAATCTGACGCAGAAGAGAAAGAACTAATTCGCAACATTTCGCATGATTTGAAGACACCGTTAACAGCGATTAAAGGCTATGTGGAAGGAATTCTAGACGGTGTTGCAGATACACCGGAGAAACAGGAAAAGTATCTTCGAACCATTGCCAACAAAGCCAATGATATGAGTAAACTGATTGACGAGTTGACGATTTATTCCAGACTGGATGCCAATCGTGTTCCATATTCGTTCACGAAGCTGAATGTGAAGGGATATTTTGATGATTGTTGTGATGAAATCCAAACAGAGCTGGAGGCATCAGGAATTGAACTGGATTATAAATATCATGCAGGGAACGATGTATTCATTGTCGCTGATCCAGAGCAGTTAAAGAGAGTTATTAATAATATTATCAGCAATTCAGTCAAGTATATGGCAGACCGTAAGGGACATATTTCCATAGATGTATTCGATGAGGGTGAATATGTGCATATTATCATGGCAGATAACGGGAAGGGAATTGAGTGTAAGGATCTTCCACACATTTTCGAGAGGTTCTATCGGACAGATTCGTCAAGAAACAGTAAGCAGGGCGGTAGTGGAATTGGACTAGCGATTGTCAAGAAGATTATAGAAGACCACAAGGGCAAAATCTGGGCAGAAAGTGTAGAGGGCGAGGGAACAACTATGCATCTGAATCTACATAAGTATGAAGAAGAAAGCAGCTATCCATGTATAGAGGACAAGCATATAGATCTGGGAACTTTGAAGAGATGATCTGAACTTTAAGAATAATATGAAGTTATTAATTTTACAAATATGTATAAGAAGAAAAGACTAGAAAGCAGAAAAAGGAGATTAGGTATGAGCAAAGTATTGATTGTAGAGGATGAAGAGGCAATTGCAGAAATTGAAAAGGATTATCTTGAAGTAAGTGGATTTGAGGTAACAATATGTCCAGATGGAACGACAGGACTTGCAACAGCACTGAAGGAAGAGTTCGATATTATGATTCTGGATGTGATGCTTCCAGGAGTTGATGGATTCGAAATCTGTAAAAAGGTGAGAGAAGAGAAGAACACTCCAATTATTATGGTTTCAGCTAAGAAGGAAGATATTGATAAGATTCGTGGACTGGGAGTTGGCGCAGACGATTATATGACAAAGCCTTTTAGTCCAAGTGAACTGGTTGCCAGAGTAAAGGCTCACCTGGCTCGATATGAGCGTCTGGTAAGCAGCGCAAAGGTAGAGAATGATGTCATTGAAATTCGAGGCATTAAGATTGACAAGACAGCAAGACGTGTTTTTGTAAATGATGAAGAGAAGGTGTTCACAACAAAGGAATTTGATCTTTTAACCTTCCTTGCTGAGAATCCAAATCATGTCTATACAAAGGATGAACTGTTCAAGGAAATCTGGGATATGGATTCCATCGGCGATATCGCCACAGTTACAGTTCATATTAAGAAGATTCGTGAGAAGATCGAATACGATACATCCAAGCCACAGTACATCGAAACAATCTGGGGCGTAGGATATAGGTTTAAGATGTAACGCGTTAGCAATGAGCCACGCACAAAAAAGAATAGTTAATTCTCGGGGGAGCTTGCTCACCAAGAGAATTAACTATTCTTTTTTGTATGCGGCGAATGCCGCGTATCGACATGAAGCGAAGCGGAATGGAGATACAGCGAGGCGGAGACTAAATATAAAAAACTACTTGACCTGTCGTAGTAGTTGGTGTATGATACTTACATACTACGACAGACGTAATACTATTGGCGTAGTACGACAGACGTATATCACATATGTAAAAAGAATATCATGCATGAGTACATAGGTGGTATGTGGAATGGAAATTGACAAATATAAATAAAGAAGGTGAGTAGATGATCAGTAGTGATGTTATTAGGGGCTACAATGATACGATTATTCTGTATCTGCTGTTAAATGCACCGTCCTATGGATATGAAATATCGAAACAAATCAGAGAATTGTCAAAGGAACGATATATAATCAAAGAAACAACACTTTACTCTGCATTTTCAAGGTTAGAGAAGAATGGATATATCACATCTTTCTACGGTGATGAAACTGGTGGAAAACGAAGAACGTATTATCGAATCACCCAGGAAGGCATAGACTATTATAAGGAAAAATGCGAGGAATGGGTGCTGACCAAAGAAGTGGTGGAACGGTTTATACGAGATTAGAGAGATTTCATTTGAAATGAAAGTAGGGGTTATTAAGCTTCAGTAAGCGTAAAAACAAGACTGAGAGGAGAATCAGAAGCGGGAAGCGGCACGGATAGAGCATAGAAAAATTAATATGAGGAATAGAAAGAATGGAGGTCCAATATGGAGACAATTAAGTTATATCTGGAGAATATGTTTATGAATCTGCCAGCAGGAGAGAAGGTGGATAAGGCAAAGAGAGAACTGCTTGCAATGATGGAAGATAAGTACAATGAATTGAAGGCAGACGGAAAGACAGAGAATGAAGCAGTCGGTATCGTAATTTCAGAATTTGGTAATTTGGATGAGATTGCAGAGGAACTTGGCATTAAGGATACGGTGACACAGGCAAATGAGATGCCACAGGGGAGATATGTGTCATTAGAGACAGCAAAGGAGTATATGACGACTACAGCAATCAGTGCAAGAAGAATTGCAATAGGTGTATTCTTATGTGTATGTTCTCCAATTGCATTAATTATACTTGGGGTAATTAGTGAAACAAATGCAGTGATTCCTGAGAATATGGCAGGAGGAATTGGACTTGGAATTCTTCTGATTTTAGTAGCGATTGCAGTGCCACTGTTTATTTACAATGGAATGGCATTAAGTAAATATGAATACCTGCAGAAGGATTCATTTCAGATGGATTATTCAGTAAAGAAGTACATCAGTGAATTACAGGAAGCGAATAAATCTTCATTTGCATTAAGAATGACAGTGGGAACAGTGATTTGTATTTTGGGTGTGATACCACTTGTTATGACAGCAATGATTGATGAGAACAATGATATCTTAGCAGCTTCAGCAGTTGGATTATTGTTATTTATGGTAGCCATTGCAACATTATTTTTCATTACAGGAGGTCTGGAA
>JAQUVV010000209.1 GCA_028693195.1 Lachnospira sp. | reverse complement strand
GAAAAGAATCATTGGCTATATTGGGTTGTCAGATACTGTACGAGAAGAAAGTAAAGCAGTGATTGAAGTGCTTTATCAACTTGGAGTAAAGCCAGTTCTCTTGACTGGAGACCATAAAAATGCTGCAAAAACCATTGGAGCAGAACTTGGAATCCAAGAAATAAAAGCAAATTGTATTCCAGAAGATAAGCTAACTGCCATTGATGCATTTCAAAATCAACATCAGCAGGTGTGTATGATCGGAGACGGAATCAATGATGCGCCGGCATTAAAGAAATCTGACGTGGGAATTGCTATGGGCGGTGTTGGGAGCGATATTGCTGTGGATGCTGCAGATATCGCGCTGGTTGATGATGAAGTAAAAGAGTTACCGCACCTGATTGCATTATCCAAGCGGATGATGACAACAATTAAGCTGAATCTGGCCTTTTCACTAGGACTCAATTTTCTTGCAATTATTCTGGCTATCACAGGAATTCTGAATCCGGTGGTAGGTGCTTTGGTACATAACTGTGGATCAGTTTTAGTTATTATTAACTCTGCGGTACTTTTAAAGTGGAAGAAGAAAGTATCAAATGGAAACTGAAAATGCAAAACGAGTTTTCACCTTTCCTTTACAAAAAATTTGGATAGATTTGATGTTTGACAGTAAGATGTTGTTTATAATGGGATATGCTCGCTTTAGATTAAAGTAGCATATCTTTTTTTTATGCGAATTTTGAAGTACCGAATAGTTCCCTAAGAGGTTTCTAACGAAGATAAGCAAAATTGAAATAAAAATTGATACATTACAACAAAGGAGATTATGAGATGCCATCAACTTACGCACATTTTAGAATGGGTCAGGAAGTAGCAGGACTGGTTCCTGAGCAAATGAAAAAAACAATTGATCAAAATAAGGAATTATTTGATATGCAGAAATAGAGGTAGAGTTTGACCGTGAACTTATGATACGTGATGGATTGGATCCAATTACACATAAATTGACAGATCATATTGTGCCTTCCGAAAAAAATGCTGATATTATTTATCCTTTTTTTGAAGGAACGAATGGAACGCAGGTGAAAAAAGCATTAGAAGGAATGATTTTTAACAATAATCTGTTGGTTGCTCCATCTAAAGTAAAGAGACAGTTTGTTTATGCCCTTCTTCGGGTATCGGGCAACTATAAAGAAATGCATGGACTTATGGTTAATTTTAAGAAAAATCCAAATTGTAACGATAGCACAGAAAAGTTGTTGGCATTCTATGAAACAGCAAGAGAGCGGTCAGTAAAATGGATTTCCGAATACGAACAGTTCCTTTCAGGAGAAAAGAAACTGGATTCGATATATGATATTACATTCGGCGGAAAAACAGTAGAGAACAAGGAGCAATAGAATGAATTTTAAAATGACAAAATTGGAAAAGAACTGGGTGTTATATGATGTGGGAAATTCAGCATTTACTTTGCTTGTCTCAACAATTATGCCGATTTATTTTAATTATTTAGCAGAGCTGGGTGGCCTTTCATCGGTAGATTATCTGGCGTACTGGGGATATGCAGCATCGATTGCAACAATTATTGTTGCAATTCTAGGGCCAGCATTCGGAACAATTGCGGATACAAAAGATTTTAAGAAACCCATATTTACAGCAGCATTACTGATTGGTGGGATTGGCTGTTTTGCGATTGGATTTGCCAGACAATGGCTGGTATTTCTGATAATTTACATCATTGCAAAAGTTGGTTTTTCTGGAAGTCTTATTTTTTATGATTCTATGCTTTCGGATGTTACTTCAGAGGAACGGGTGGATCATGTTTCTTCACAGGGATTTGCGTGGGGATATATTGGAAGCTGTATTCCATTTATTGGCTGCCTTGGACTTGTGCTCGGTTCAGATAAGATTGGAATTAGTATGGAAGTTGCAATGGGAATTGCTTTTGCGATTGTTGCCGCATGGTGGGTCATCATGACATTGCCACTTTTGAGAACATATAAGCAGAAAAATTATGTGAATAGAGAAAAGCATGCAATTAGAAAAAGCTTTGCAAGACTAGGAAGGACAATTAAGAGTGTGAAAAAAGAAAAGAAGATTTTCCTATTCCTGTTGGCATTCTTTTTCTATATTGATGGAGTATACACGATTATTGATATGGCAACGGCATATGGAACTGCATTGGGATTAGACACTACAGGATTGCTTCTAGCATTACTTGTAACGCAGATTGTTGCGTTTCCGTGTGCAATTATTTTCGGAAGGCTGTCTGCAAAATATGATACGGTAAAATTAATTACTGTATGTATTGTTGCATATCTGGGAATTGCAATTTTTGCAATGTTCTTGACAACACAGTGGCAGTTCTGGATGCTTGCTATCTTTGTAGGAATGTTCCAGGGCGGAATACAGGCATTGTCCCGTTCATACTTTACAAAAATTATTCCTGCGGACAAATCAGGGGAGTACTTTGGAATTATGGATATTTGTGGGAGAGGTGCATCTTTCCTTGGAACAACAGTAATCAGTATTGTTTCACAGATTTCTGGAAATGTGAATATTGGCGTTGGTGCAATTTCGATATTCTTTATCATTGGAATTATTATTTTCCGAATGGCAGCAAATGCTGACAATGAAATTGCCAAAGAGTATGCAGTAGAGAAATTCATATAAAGATTATAATATGATTGTAAATATGACGCTGTAGTGATATACTATTGATATAGTATCGCTACAGCGATATATTTTATGGAGATTATTATGAAGAAGATTTTATATCATGGTTCAGATCATATCATAGAAAAACCGGCCTTTGGAGTCGGAACGAGTCATAATGACTATGGTCGGGGATTTTACTGTACAGAAAATCTGGAGCTCGCCAAAGAATGGGCTTGTGCAAAGAATGAGGATGGATTTGCGAACATGTATGAATTGGATATGAACGGGCTTGCTGTTTTGAATCTGAATCAGGAACAGTATCATATTCTTAATTGGTTGGCAGTCCTGACAAGATATCGAAGCTATTGGCAGAAAAACAGCATTGCGGAAAGAGCAAAGGATTATTTGCAGCAACATTTTTTAATAGATATATCACAGTTTGATGTGGTGATTGGCAATCGGGCAGATGATTCTTATTTTTCTTTTGCGCAGGATTTTGTTATGGGAGTGATTTCTTTGGAAAAACTTAGTCAAGCTATGAAACTTGGGAATCTTGGAGAACAGGTTGTACTAATTAGTGAGAAAGCATTTGCACAGATTACATACACTGGGAATGACGCAGCATATGCAGAGGAATATTTTAATAAGAAGGAAGCAAGAGACCGAGAGGCACGGCGCGCATATAGATGTCAGAAGATCACGTCAAATCTACTGGAGGAAACATTTATTTTGGATATTATGCGAAAGGAGATGACAGATGATGAGGTGCGCATACGATCAGGAGTATTTGCCACTGGCACAGAGAGTACTGGGAGATATGTATGATTTTGCGGTAAACACACTTAATTTTACGTTGCAGGAATTTCACAAGATGTTCCTGGTTTCCGGAATGGCGCATCAATTTGAAATTGGGAATTCGACATATGTGGCGGGAAAGAATGGATGTGAGGTAGCACGTTGTGTAGTTGAGAAGTGTTGTGGATACGAACCTGAGGAAGAAGATTTCATGTTCCTTGATAAATCTCCTGAATATTGGACAGGGTGGGCACTGGCATATTATCAGTGGAAATCAGGACTAGATTTCCGTCGGATTAATGGCTGTGTTCCTATAGAGCAGATCCGTGGAATGTATGATACACTTCATGAGGCAGATATCTCAAGGTTTGTTACAATTATGGACGAAAAGTGTCTCTGCAAGCAGGAAAATTCACAGCTAAAGCGCCTACGAATGTATGCGAAGCTGTCCCAGAGAATGCTTTCTGAGAAATCAGATGTTCCGTTAAGACAGATTCAGTTGTTCGAACAGGGGCAGCGTGATATTGCGAAGACGCAGGCTGTAACGTTGGTGAGATTATCACAGGCATTGAATTGTTCCTGTGAAGATTTATTGAGAAAATAGTAATTTGTTTAATTCATATTGACCTACTAGGAGATGAATGATACAATCTTTAAGAAAATAAGATGAAGGAAAAGTCCGGGAACTCGATGTTTTCGGACTTTTTCTTCATTTGGCTGGAGATTGATTCTGGTAAGGAAATCAGAGAAATGAAAAGGAGTTAATATGAATCAGAGTATAGATGAAATTACAGTGGAGCAGCTGACAGAATACATTAAAGCTGGCTATGAACTTGTGGATATTCGGGATGAGATGTCTTATATGTATGGGCATATTCCGGAAAGTATCCATATGGAAAAGGACTCTTTGTTAGAAAATGTGGAATCACTGAAAGACAAAAAGATGATTTTATATTGTAAAAAAGGGGAAACCAGCCTACAGTTGATTGAAGAATTGAGACAGCAGGGATTGAATGTGGTTAGCTTGAAGGGCGGATATCTGGCATGGCTTATGGATACCATGGCAAAGGAGGACGAGCAGGCTGAAAATCATGAATTTGCGCATGGTGTGGAAGAAAGTATAAGGAAGCGGTTTCATAAGAAAATCTGGTGCAGATTTACGAAGGCATTGAACGAATATGAATTGGTTAAGCCAGGAGACCGAATTGCTGTCTGTATCTCAGGAGGAAAGGATTCCATGCTGATGGCAAAGCTATTCCAGGAACTAAAGCGTCATCATAAATTCGATTTTGATGTACATTTTCTGGTAATGGATCCGGGGTATAGCCCAGAAAATCGGAAGGTTATTGAAGAAAATGCAAAGAAGCTGGAGATACCTATTACGATTTTTGAATCAGATATTTTTGATTCAGTATTTCATGTTGAGAAATCACCATGTTATCTATGTGCGCGTATGAGAAGAGGTCATCGTTATAGTAAAGCGAAGGAGCTTGGATGCAATAAGATTGCTCTGGGGCACCACTATGATGATGTAATTGAAACAATCCTTATGGGGATGCTATATGGAGCGCAGATGCAGACCATGATGCCCAAGCT
>JAQUVV010000208.1 GCA_028693195.1 Lachnospira sp. | reverse complement strand
TAGTCTCCATTACCTTAACAACGTCACCGATTAAACATTCATTGTTCTCATCATGTGCCTTTAATTTGTAAGTTCTCTTAACGATCTTATTGTAAAGTGGATGCTTAACGTTATCTTCAACTGCAACAACGATAGTCTTATCCATCTTGTTACTTACAACTTTGCCTGTACGAGTCTTTCTTAAATTTCTCTCTTCCACAGCCGTTCTCCTTTCTAGGAATAAATAGTTCTAAATGCTTTGATTACGCATTCTTCTGTGCAATTACAGTCTGGATTCTAGCAATATTCTTTCTAACTTCTTTGATTCTGCTAGTATTATCTAACTGATTTGTTGCGTTCTGGAATCTTAAATTGAAAAGTTCCTTTTTAGCAGCTACTAATTCGTCATTTAACTCTGCAGCTGATTTTGTATTTAAATCTTCTACATACTTATTAATTTTCACTGTTATCACCGCCTTCTAAGTCTGCACGTGAAGCGATCTTACACTTACATGGAAGCTTATGTGTTGCGAGACGTAAAGCTTCTCTTGCAGTTTCTTCAGGAACACCTGAAATTTCGAACATAACACGTCCAGGTTTAACTACTGCTACCCAGCACTCTAAGTTACCTTTACCTTTACCCATACGTACGCCGATTGGCTTACCAGTTACTGGCTTGTCTGGGAAAATCTTAATAAATACTTTACCACCACGCTTAATATATCTTGTCATAGCGACACGGGCAGCTTCTATCTGATTTGACTTGATCCAACATGGTTCTGTTGCAACAATACCGTATTCACCGTTAGTGATCTTGTTGCCTCTAGTAGCCTTACCAGCCATAGAACCACGGAACTGTCTACGATGTTTAACTCTTTTAGGTAGTAACATTACTTATCGCTCCCTTCCTTATTTGCGTTAGCTCTAGTTGGAAGTACCTCTCCTTCATAGATCCAAACCTTAACGCCGACTTTACCGTATGTTGTGTTTGCTTCTGCAAAACCATAATCGATATCAGCTCTTAATGTCTGAAGTGGAATTGTTCCTTCACTGTAGAACTCTGTACGAGCCATATCAGCACCGCCAAGACGTCCTGAACAAGATGTCTTAATACCCTTAGCGCCCTGCTTCATTGTACGACCCATGCATGACTTCATAGCTCTTCTGAAAGAGATACGATTCTCTAACTGCTGAGCAATATTTTCAGCTACAAGCTGAGCATCCTTATCAGGTCTCTTAACTTCCTTGATATCAATGCTTAACTTCTTAGCAGATGATAACTTCTCTACCTGCTTCTTTAAGTTCTCGATTTCAGCACCGCCCTTACCGATAACGACACCTGGCTTAGCTGTATGGATAATAATCTTCAGTCTATCTGAAGCTCTTTCCAATTCGATTCTTGAAATTCCTGCAGCATATAACTTCTTCTTGAGGAATTTTCTAATGTTATAATCTTCTACAAGGTTATCTGCAAATGTTTCTTCTGCATACCATTTTGAGTCCCAGTCTTTGATAACACCGACTCTCAGGCCATGAGGATTAACTTTCTGTCCCATTTAAATCTCCTTTCAAAAGCCTTTCCGGCAAAGTGTTGCCGGAATTATCTTTCATTTAATATAACAGTGATGTGGCTCATTCTCTTTTCGATTCTGTAAGCTCTACCCTGTGCTCTTGGTTTAATTCTCTTCATAGTAGGTCCTTTGTTTGCAAAGCACTCTTCTACGTAAAGCTTGCTAGGGTCCATACCATTATTGTTTTCAGCATTTGCTGCTGCAGATTTTAATAACTTCTCGATAAGTGATGATGCATATCTTGGATTGTACATAACAATACCAAGTGCTTCCTCAAGGCTCTTGCCTCTGATTGCATCTAATACGAAACATGCCTTCTGTACAGAAACTCTAGCGTATGATAACTTTGCGCTTGGTCTTGTATCCTTAACAGCGTTTCTCTCTCTTTTTATTTGGGATCTATGTCCGTTTGCCATGGATTAAACCTCCTTTCAAATACTTGAATTATCTAGACTTCTTTTCGTCTTTGCCATGTCCTCTGTAAGTTCTTGTTGCAACGAACTCACCAAGCTTATGACCAACCATATCCTCTGTAACATATACAGGAACATGCTTTCTTCCGTCATGAACTGCGATTGTATGACCTACGAACTGTGGGAATATTGTTGAACGACGTGACCATGTCTTAATAACACTCTTGTCGTTAGCAGCATTCATAGCTTCTACTTTCTTAAGTAAGCTTTCGTCCGCAAATGGTCCTTTTTTAAGTGATCGAGCCATAGGTTCAAACCTCCTTATAATCTTGTTTGTTTAAAAGTTAATAGTAATAATTACTTAATTCCCTTACCGTCTCTTCTTCTGATGATAAGCTTGTTAGAAGACTTGCTCTTCTTACGAGTCTTAAGACCCATAGCAGGCTTACCCCAAGGAGTCATTGGGCTTGGACGACCAACTGGTGCTCTACCTTCACCACCACCGTGTGGATGGTCATTAGGGTTCATTACGGAACCACGAACAGTAGGTCTGATACCCATATGTCTCTTACGTCCGGCCTTACCAAGATTGATCAGGCTGTGATCACCATTACCAACTACACCGATTGTAGCACGGCAGATGATTGGAACCATTCTCATTTCACCTGATGGTAAACGAAGTGTTGCGTACTTGCCTTCCTTAGCCATTAACTGAGCTGAGTTACCAGCTGAACGAACCATCTGTCCGCCCTTGCCTGGGTATAATTCAATGTTGTGTACCTGTGTACCTACAGGAATCTCAGAAAGTGGTAAACAGTTACCAATCTTAATTTCTGAACCAGCACCATTCTGTACTGTCATGCCGTCTGTTAATCCCTGAGGAGCAAGGATGTATGCCTTTTCACCATCTGCGTAGCAGATCAGTGCGATATTAGCTGTTCTGTTTGGATCATATTCGATACCAATAACTGTAGCTGGAATACCTTCCTTATTTCTCTTGAAATCAATCAATCTATACTTCTGCTTAGCTCCACCACCATGGTGTCTTACTGTAATCTTACCCTGATTGTTACGACCAGCAGTCTTGCTCTTTGAAGCAAGTAATGATTTCTCAGGAGTTGACTTTGTGATCTCTGAGAAATCTGAACCAGTCATATTTCTTCTGGAAGGTGTATATGGGTTATATGTTTTGATTCCCATTATATTCTCTCCTTTCGAGTCTGTGTAATATTGTTTTCTACACGTTTAAAGCTATATTTTAGAGACCTTCAAAAATCTCGATATCTTTGCTATCTTCTGTTAACTGAACAATAGCTTTCTTTGTCTTAGCTGTATAACCTTCAGCTCTGCCTCTTCTCTTCTTCTTGCCGTTGTTGTTCATTGTATTAACCTGAGCAACCTTTGTTCCTTCGAACATCTTCTCAACAGCTTCTTTGATCATAGACTTGTTAGCTTCTGGATTAACTAAGAATGTGTATTTCTTAAGTGCCATATCAGCCATTGACTTTTCAGTAACAACTGGCTTGAGGATTACATCATAATATTGTACGTTTGCCATTATGCATACACCTCCTGGATCTTTTCTACAGCAGCCTTAGTAACTACTAATGTATCATACTTTAACACATCATATGTGTTGATTTCGTTAGTAGCTGATACCTTAACTGCAGGAATGTTTCTTCCTGAAAGAACTACGTTCTTGTTATCGCCTTCAACAACAACTAAAGCCTTGTTTAACTTTAAGTTGCTCATTACTTCTGCGAACTTCTTTGTCTTAACTTCGTCCATCTTGAACTCGTCAAGTACAACGATCTTGCTATCAGCAACCTTTGAAGATAATGCTGAAAGAAGAGCGATTCTCTTTTCTTTCTTATTCATCTTAAATGAATAATCTCTTGGCTTTGGTGCAAATACAACACCACCGCCTGTCCACTGTGGAGCTCTTGTTGAACCCTGTCTTGCATGACCAGTTCCCTTCTGTCTCCAAGGTTTCTTTCCGCCACCAGAAACTTCTGAACGTGTCTTAGCGCTCTGTGTTCCCTGACGATTATTTGCAAGCTGGCTGACAACTGCCATGTGTACAAGATGTTCATTCATCTCAACACCAAATACAGCATCGTTTAATTCGATTGTGCCAACTTCCTTGCCTTCAATATTGTAAACAGATACGTTTGCCATCTGTGTGGTCCTCCTTCCTTAGCAAAAACTACTTAGCAGCTTTTACTGTTTCTTTCAGTGTTACTAATGATTTCTTAGGTCCTGGAACAGCGCCCTTTACTAAGATTACATTGTTTTCAACATCAACTCTTACTACTTCAAGATTCTGAATTGTAATTCTCTTAGAACCCATATGTCCAGGCATTCCTTTACCCTTCCATACTCTACCAGGTGTTGTTGCTGATCCGTTTGAACCCTGATGTCTGTGGAATTTAGAACCATGAGCCATAGGTCCTCTTGACTGACCATATCTCTTGATTGCACCCTGGAATCCTTTTCCCTTTGAAATAGCAGTTGCATCGATCTTATCGCCTACTGCGAAGATGTCAGCCTTGATTTCATCCTTTACAGAATATTCTGAAGAGTTTTCAAACTTGAATTCTCTAACAAATCTCTTGTAAGGAACTTCTGCCTTATCAAAATGTCCTTTAACTGGCTTGTTCACTAACTTCTCTCTGATGTCAGCGAAACCAACCTGAACTGCTTCGTAACCGTCGTTCTCAACCGTTTTAACCTGTGTAACAACACAAGGGCCAGCCTGAAGTACAGTTACTGGTGTTAACACACCGTCTTCATTGAAGATTTGAGTCATTCCGACTTTTGTAGCTAAAATTGCCTTCTTCATTGATTTTCCTCCTGTTTAATCTACAGCGGACAAGGTGAATATGTACCTTATTGAAGGGGAAAAATCTAAGATTCTTCCAGACATCACTTGTGATGTCTTGCACAGCGCATCTTGTCATCCTAGAACAGCTAATATAAGTGGAACCCACACCACTGAATTGTAACAAATGTGTTTGTTGCTTCTATATTAAACCCTTAGGAATTGCTCTTACTAATGAAAAATGTTTTTAAGCTAATGATTAGTTCATTACCTTAAGATTGATGAATACA
>JAQUVV010000207.1 GCA_028693195.1 Lachnospira sp. | reverse complement strand
GCGGAACCAGCTTCTTAAAGAAGATTATATAAAATGGATTATTGAAAACACGTAACTTTTCATAAGATAGATGATTTTGCAATTGTCTAACCAAAATAAAAGCTCAAAGGAGAATCATCATGAGAATGTATGATGTAATAATGAAAAAACGAAATGGGGAACGTCTTTCAACAGAAGAAATCAACGCATTTATCGATGGATATACAAAAGGTCAGATTCCGGGTTATCAGGTTTCGGCATTGATGATGGCAATTTATTTTAACAAGATGGATTATCAGGAAACCTTTGATTTGACCATGGCAATGGCTCATAGTGGAGATACATTGGATTTAAGTGGGATTAACGGCTTGAAGTGCGATAAGCACAGTACAGGGGGCGTCGGGGATAAGACATCTCTGGTTCTTGGCCCCATGGTTGCAGCTGTTGGCGGAAAGATTGTTAAAATGAGTGGTCGAGGTTTAGGACATACTGGTGGAACAATTGATAAAATGGAGAGTTTTCAGGGACTTTCTACTGCACTGTCTGAAGAGCAGTTTATTTCTCAGGTAAATTCCGTTGGCTTTGCAATTACCGGACAAACCGGAAACCTTGCACCAGCCGATAAGAAGCTGTATGCATTGAGAGATGTTACCGCCACTGTAGATAACCTGTCTTTAATTGCAAGCAGTATTATGAGTAAGAAAATTGCTGCCGGTGCAGATGTGATTGTTCTTGATGTCAAATGTGGAAGTGGTGCTTTTATGAAGAATGAAAAGGATGCATTTGCATTAGGCGAGGAAATGGTCAGAATTGGTAAGACTGCAGGACGAAAGACGATTGCTATTGTGACAGAAATGGATCAGCCACTAGGATTTGCTGTTGGAAATGCATTGGAAGTAAAGGAAGCAATTGCAACATTAAAGGGGCGTGGACCAAAGGATCTGTTGGAACTATGTCTGGTGTTAGGCTCCCATATGGTGACAGAGTCTGGATTGTTTGCTTCCGAAGAACAGGGTCGTGCTGCATTAGAAGAAGTGATATCCAATGGAAAGGCATTGGATAAGCTGGCTGAATTTGTAAGGGCACAAGGAGGAAATCCAGATCAGGTCTATGATGATTCCGCTCTTCCCGAGGCCGCTATTATAACTGAGATTTTATTCGATGAAACGATGATTGATGGTCTCAATGAGAATTTTAAATCCAAAATGCAGTCTGCAGGAAATGATATTTCTTTATCTAATGGATATTATGTAGAACACATTCAGTCTGATGAAGTTGGCAATGCTTCGAGAATCTTAGGTGGGGGTCGTGCTACCAAAGAAGATGTGATTGATTTATCGGTTGGAGTTGCATTACATAAGAAAGTTGGCGATCAGCTTCATAAAGGAGAATCGATTGCAACAATTTATGGAAATGATGAAAGTAAGATTGCAGCAGCAATATCTGTGCTTAAAGGAGCGTACCGATTTTCTACATCACCGGTACATACAAGTAAGTTAATTAAAGGAATTGTAAAATTATAGGAACATGAAAAATGGCTTATCAGTTTTTGATAAGTCATTTTCATGTATTGTATTAAGAGAAATGATCATATGTAACCGAAACCAGCATTAAACCATTTGATGGGAGTGTTGGTCCAGCGTTTTTTCGTTCCTTTGATTCAAGAATATCTGGAATCTGAGATGCTATAATGGAATACTTTTGCTGACTGAGACCACAGCAAAGTATTGTTCCAGCTAGAATACGTACCATATTGTATAAAAAACCATCACCCACAAAATCCATTGTTAGTGTTGGAAATAATCCATCATTGAGAGTACATGTAATTTGACTTATTGTACGAACATGGCTTTTATCTGTACTTTTATCAGAAGTGAATGCAGAAAAATCGTGAGTACCACACAAACACTGACAACATTGATCAATTTCCTGCATATTTAAATTCATATACGGCTGACTTGCATAATTTGATTCATCTTGACAATAATTTCTAAAATCCAATTTTAATGGGGTCTCTTTTAAATGATATTCATATCTACAGGTAAACGGATTTCCTTTTTCTGTTAATGAAACGGTATAGCGGTAGTGCTTGGCTATGGCAGATTTACGTGCATGGAAATCCGGGTATTTTCTGGAATTTATATATTGTAGTTTCAAGATTTGAATATCGGTTGGAAGCATCATATTCACATTTTGAAGAAAAGTTGATTCGTCTAATAATATATTGGAATAAAAATCAGCTGTTTGTCCTAATGCGCTGACACCTGCATCAGTACGTCCACTTCCATTGATTTTTATTTTTTCAGATGTGAACTTTGATAATGCATTCTCTATAATATTTTGGATAGTGGATGGCTGATTGGATAATCTTTGCCAACCATAATATTTTGTTCCATCATAGGTTATTGTAATAAGATAATGATACATATATGTTCTCCTGATTTCAGTACATCGTTTCTTAAATTAACTGCCACACACACTTGTCAAATAATTCAATTTGTTTAATTATGATATTTTGTATACTAACACAATTATAGAGAAAATCCTATATCATTGTGCAGAATTTAAAAATGTAATTGCTTACATTTTGTGTTGTAAAAGAATCTTGTCTATGCTAAAATAGACTTACATTGTGAGGTCGTATGTACAAAATACATGAGGCTTTAGTATTGATTTGAAAAGGAGAATACATAATGGAAGTAAGACCAGGAGCAAATCCAGCAGACGTAAAGAACTATGATACAGACAGATTAAGACATGATTTCCTGATTCAGGATTTATTTGTTGCAGATGAAATCAAGACAATTTACAGCCAGATTGACCGTATTATTGTTGGTTCAGCAACACCTGTAAACAAGGAATTAACATTGGAGGCAGGAGCAGAACTTCGCGCTAAGTATTTCCTTGAAAGACGTGAGATGGGAATCATCAATATCGGTGGTAACGGAACTGTGACTGTTGATGGTACAGAGTACAACTTTAAGTACAAAGATGGTATGTACATTGGTATGGGCGCTAAGGATATTAAGTTCAAGAGTGCAGATCCTAAGAATCCAGCAAAGTTCTATTTGAACAGCGCACCTGCACATATGACTTATCCAACAGTATTTATTGATCCTGCTAAGGATATCTTACCAGAGAACAAGAAAGAACTTGGATGTTTAGAGAGTGCTAATCACAGAACAATTAACAAGTACATTTTACCTGGACAGGTTGAAAGCTGTCAGCTTGAGATGGGTATGACTTGCTTGGAGCCAGGAAGTGTATGGAACACTATGCCATGTCATACACATGACAGAAGAATGGAAGTTTATCTTTACTTTGAAGTTCCAGATGATGCTGTTGTATTCCATTACATGGGAGAACCAACAGAGACACGTCATATTGTTATGAGAAATGAAGAAGCAGTGATTTCACCAAGCTGGTCAATTCATTCAGCTTCAGCAACACATGCATATACATTTATCTGGGGAATGGTTGGCGAAAACCAGGATTTCGACGATATGGATGATGTAGATATGAAGGATTTAAGATAATTATATATTATCTTTATATGTTGAATGTGTATTTTTTATAGCTTTTTAGGGCGATTGAAGTACAAGCAGTAATTTATAAGAATGTAACTCTTAACAGGGTTCATTGATAAATTTATATTAGGAAAAGGAGAATTTAAAATGTCAGTAAATTTTTCACTTGAAGGTAAGACAGCATTAGTTACTGGTGCTTCTTATGGTATTGGATTTGCTATCGCATCAGGTATGGCTAAAGCTGGTGCAACAATCGTTTTCAACGATATTAAGCAGGAATTAGTAGATAAGGGTGTTGCAGCATACAAGGAGGCTGGAATTACAGCTCATGGTTATGTATGTGACGTAACAAACGAAGATCAGGTTAATGAAATGGTTGCTAAGATTGCTAAGGAAGTAGCTCCTATCGATATTCTCGTTAATAACGCAGGTATCATTAAGAGAATTCCTATGTGCGATATGACAGCTGCTGAATTCAGACAGGTTATCGACGTAGATTTAAATGCACCTTTCATCGTATCAAAGGCAGTAATTCCTTCAATGATCGAAAGAGGTCATGGTAAGATTATTAACATCTGTTCAATGATGTCAGAATTAGGCCGTGAAACAGTATCTGCTTATGCAGCTGCTAAGGGTGGTTTAAAGATGCTTACAAGAAATATCTGTTCAGAGTATGGTAAGTACAACATCCAGTGTAATGGTATTGGACCTGGTTACATCGAAACACCTCAGACAGCTCCTTTAAGAGAGCGTCAGGCAGATGGTTCAAGACATCCATTCGATTCATTCATCATCGCTAAGACACCAGCTGAAAGATGGTTAAAGCCAGAAGAATTAGCTGGACCAGCTGTATTCCTTGCTTCAGAAGCAGCAGATGCAGTAAACGGACATATTCTTTACGTTGATGGTGGTATCCTTGCATACATCGGCAAGCAGCCACAGTAAGCGCGAAACTACAAGTCAATTATAATGAAACAGTCTCATCTTTGAATCAAGTTTACTTGAATGAAAAGATGGGGCTGTTTTATTATATAAGCGACGACAGTCGCGTGTCGATTGACATTAGTCAAGCGACTAATTGACGTGGCTAGATTCTGATGGCTTGCCATGTCTTATTAATCCATGGTATAATAAATATTATTTTATTATCAAAGTATTTTTAGGACTGCTAGACGTTTTAATGATTGAATCAGGCATTATAGAGGTCAGTACATGGATTACAACATTATAATAGTAGGGGGATATCGATGATTAACAAATTAATAGAATCATTATTTTCAAAAAAGATTACAGTTTTTAAATTATCCATTTTGGTAATTTTTGCATGTATAGCAATTATTCTTTCATATTATACGGGAATGCTTACGGGTAAAATTGTGTCAATATTCTAAGTGAATTTGAGAAGGCGCAAGCATGATGAAAGCAGAGAGTATCGATGCCCTTATTGGAAGCAAAAAGTGTCTAAACTAACTAAATAGAGGAGTGCATTATTTGAATAAACGTAGAAAAATGATATTGGTAATCATTACATTCATAATATTCATCACTACAATATGGACGATATGGGGAAATACCGCGCTTGAAAT
>JAQUVV010000206.1 GCA_028693195.1 Lachnospira sp. | reverse complement strand
TAATGCATTATCTTCCACAGTATAAGAATACATCCCATCTTCATAGACAATTGGCATGTCATTTGTAAACTTATCGCCTTTTTCTTCCAAGATATTCAATGTTTTTTCAATTGCATTATTAATGGTTTCACACTTGATATCATATGCAGTCTTTCCGTCTTTTGCTGTATAAGTACCACTATCACTGATTTTAACAGCGAATGCAAGCTCGTTATATGCAAGTAGAACCCCATTGCGGTCATAAATTCTGCCCCTCGTTGCGGCTACACCCATATTTTTCTGAATGGCATCTGATAGTGATGTTCGATATGTTTCTCCATTTATTATCTGAAGTGAAAAAAGTCTGTTAATCAATACTGTCACCATCACGATAAATACCAGTACTAATGGCAGGATTCTTGACTTTAACAGACTTAATACATAATCAATGATTTCTTTCATAAATTTCTTTTATTCTCCTTCTGCTTCTGACAATATCCAACCGATTACTCAAGAATAAAATCGGTTTATAAACAATCACGGATATGATCAACGTATAGACAACCTCTGGAAGAATAAATCTGGACATAAAAAAGCCCACATTCAACCGGTTGTGAAGCAGGAAATTACCAACATAGGATAGAAACGCAAATCCAAAGTCTGCGATTAAAATCATTGACATTGGAATAAGTATTTCTCTTTCTTCGTATTTCTGATAAAAAAATCCTGCAAAATATCCTACGTATATAAAAATCAAGGATGAAAAACCAAACAATCCTGAAAAGAATAAGTCATACATCATGCCTGCAAAAAAGCCTACAAACATCCCCTCATTCTTGCCCTTGAAAAAGCCAAAGAGCACCGGAAGAATAATCAGAAAATTAGGAACAATCCCTGCAATCGCAATCACGCGACCTAATGATACCTGAAAAAGATAAAAACATAATATAAGTATCAATTCTCCAACTTTCCTTTTCAATGGAACTGCCTCCTGCTTTTCATTATTGATTCTTTTTCTGTGTAATAATAAGTACTTCCTGAAGATTTGAAAAATCCACTGCAGGTACAAGATAACCTGACTGCGTCAGATTATTTGAATCCATCTCTACATCCTTTGCATATCCAATCAGGATTCCTTCTAAATAACGATCACTGATATTCGATGTAACCAGCTTATCTCCATTCCTAATTACTACATCCTTCTTTAACGAATGCAGATGAATGAGGCCACTGTCCATCAATTCGATATCACCCTTCACCATACATGTCTCATTGGTATCAATGAGCATCGCACTGACCTGACTGCTATCTTCTGTAATCGTCTTAACAATAGAATAATGTGGTCCTGCTTCAGAAATAATACCAACCAGACCTCCACTTGCAATGACATTCATATCTACTTCCACGCCATCTTCTGTTCCTTTATCAATCTGGAATGATGAAGACCAGTTATCAGATGTTGTTCCAACCACTCTCGCACCAATCTTCGTATATCCCACGTACTTTTGATCCAGTTCATATAGATCTCTCAACCGATCCAATTCGTAAGTATCCAGCTTTAATTGATTGTTCTCTTCTGTCAATGCATCTACCTGGCTTTGGAGTTCTTTATTATTATCCATCACAACACTGATTTCCTGTAATGTATCATACTTCTCCGATAGCCACATGCCAATATTATTCATTCCTTTCTGAATAGGAACAACCACTACCGAAACAACATTTCGTAATGGTGTTGTCAGCTTATCTGTAAAAAAGCTTGTTCCAATGAACAAAAAACAGAGTGCTGTCAAAGCAATGAGTATATATTTAGAATTCATAAAAGACGATAATTTTTTCATTCTAATGTGTCCTTATTATTTAGTCATAGATTCTATCCTGAGGAGTGTAAGCAACACCCGCAAAATCAGGATTTGATACGACACCCATCAGTCCACGTACAACGCTTTCTGAAGGATTCTCTACGATATTTACTTTCAGATTTGTCTCCTGAGTAATGAACTTCTCCATATTCCCAATCTGAGATGTTCCACCGGATACATAGATACCATTCTTAATAATATCTGCTGCTAATTCTGGTGGTGTTCTCTCTAAAATCATCTTAATTGCATCCATGATTGCATGCAATGGATCGACAATTGCCTGATAGACAACATCTGATGAAATATCAACACTAACTGGAAGTCCTGATAAAACATTTCTTCCAAATCCCTGTGCAAAGCTTTCATCTGTCTTTACAGCGCTTCCGATTTCTTTCTTAATCCCCTCAGCAGTCTTTGTTCCAATGACAAGATTGTATGCTTTTCTAATTGCACTAATAATAACCTCATCCAGCTTATTACCACCAATTTTGATTGATTTACTGATTACAATACCACCAAGTGAAAGAACAGAAATCTCAGTTGTCTCTGCACCGACATTGACAATCATGATCCCCTTTGACTTTGTAACATCTAATCCAGCGCCAATCGCGTCAGCAACAGGCTTATCTACAATATAAATATTCTTTGCCTTCACCTTAGAATCAACAACTAATTCATAGAATGCTCTCTTTTCAACTTCTGTTACATCTGTTGGAACCGCAACATAAAAATCTATGTTTCCTGTAAGCTTCTTATTATCATTGATTTTATTATAAAAGCTCATAAGAAGTGTCTGCATATTCTCAATATCTGCAATCACCCCAAATTTCACTGGATATGACACACTTATATTCTCTGGTGCCTTCTCATACATATCATATGCATCATCACCGAAAGCAAGTAGTTCCCTGCCATTCGCAATTGCGATCATATTCTTTTCATTCAGAATCTTATCCTGACTGCACATTTTAAAATTACTTGTTCCTATATCAATTCCGTATACATTGCCCATTGTAGGCTCCTTTCCCAATGTAAACCACTGGTTCACATTTTATAAATATTGTTTCTCTCTAAAACTCGTATAATCATTATCTCCAATAATAATATGATCTACCAGAGATATTCCCATAATTTCTCCTGCCTTCATAAGTCTGGAAGTCACGTCAATATCCTGCCCACTAGGGCTCGCATCTCCACTTGGATGATTATGAATTACCACAATGGATACTGCACGAAATCGTAACGCTTCCATAAAAATCTCTCTTGGTGTCACCAGCGACGCATTGACTGTTCCTACTGAAATCACCTGATCCTTAATTAATCTACATCGATTATCCAGCATAACTAAAATCAAATGTTCTTTGTCAAGATACCTCATATCTTCCATATAGTATCTAGCAATGGCATCGGGATTTGAAAAATCCAGTCTTTCATATGCTGTCTGCTTGGCAATTCGTCTGGATAGTTCTCCAATGCATTGAATCTGAAGTGCCTTGACCTTGCCAATTCCTTTCAAATGCATCAGATCATGTACTCCGATATCCACGAGTCCATTGAGTGAACCGTGCTCATTACCAGTTTTCAAAACATTCTCCGATAATTCAATTGCGGAATGTCCCTTCGTCCCTGTTCTTAAAATCACTGCAAGCAGTTCGGCATCGGTGAGATACCCTGCTCCGTACTCCATACACTTCTCGTAAGGTCTTAACTCCTTATGCTGTGCCATATCGCACACGTATTGATTTCTATTCATACATTCGCCCTTCCGGGTAAACGGATATCTAGATAAATCTGTAAATAACGATTGCAAGAATCACGCCAATAATACTTGCAATTGTAATCTTAATCTGTAGTGCAAAGGTTAATACCATAACACCCAAATCAAGAACCAGCGGACTGGTCAAGCCAAATGAATTCCCATATCCTAGCCAGCTGAGTGAAGCAATTCCTGCTGTTGATTCTGCAATAAGTCCTCCAAGCACAATCCCAATAAGAATAAATAATAAGAGAAGCCATCCGTTCTTATATTTGGAAATATTACTCATGTCACTCCATTTCTGCTCTGATGCATGCATCACTCATCGTCATGATGTATCCTAAGCTTGTATATTTACTGTTCTTGACAACAGCACTACTCTTGATTATATCATAAATTTATTTTCATGTCACCAATAATTCCAGCTTCTTTCATCTTCTGCATACTCATCATAATTCCAAGTTTTGCATGATACCAGGTAAGTCCACCCTGAAAATAAGCTGCATAAGGTGCCTTTAATGGTCCATCTGCACTCAGTTCAATGGATGAGCCCTGTACGAACGCACCTGCTGCCATAATGACATCTGAATCGTATCCAGGCATTGCCCATGGTTCTGGTGTTACATAGCTGTCAACTGGTGCTGCTGCCTGAATTCCCTTACAGAAAGCAATCAGTGCTTCTGGGGTATTCAATTCGACTGCCTGAATAATATCATGTCTGGATTCTGTGCTATTAGGAATCACTTTATACCCCAGCTTCTCATAGCAGTTCGCAGCAAAAATTGCACCCTTTAATGCTCCTGCAACCACTGTTGGAGAAAGAAATAACCCCTGATAGAATGCCTGATTTACACCGAGCGTTGCTCCAACCTCTTTTCCAAGGCCAGGAGAAGCCAGTCTATAGGCAGCCTGTTCTACACATTCCTTCGTCCCGCAGATATATCCACCACATGGTGCAAGTCCACCTCCTGGATTCTTAATCAATGAACCTACAATCATATCTGCTCCAACTTCAGAAGGTTCCATCAATTCCACAAATTCGCCGTAGCAGTTATCTACCATACAAATAACATCACTCTTAATATCCTTAATAAAATGTATTAATGTTCCAATCTGTTCCACAGAAAGTGTTGGTCTTGTGGCATAGCCCTTTGATCTCTGGATTGTTACAAGCTTCGTTCTTTCATTAATTGCAGCTCGAATTCCATCAAAGTCAAAGCTTCCATCTTCCAGTAAATCCACCTGTCTATATGTCACCCCATATTCAGCAAGGCTTCCCTTTGATGGACGAATTCCAATAATCTCATCCATGGTATCATATGGCTTCCCCACTGGAGACAGCAATTCATCTCCCGGTCTTAAATTAGAAGATAAAGCAATGTTTAACGCATGAGTTCCACAGATGATCTGTGGACGTACCAATGCGTCTTCTGTGTGAAATATATCTGCATAGACCTTTTCTAATGTATCTCTACCATCATCATTATATCCATAGCCGCTGCTTCCAGATAAAT
>JAQUVV010000205.1 GCA_028693195.1 Lachnospira sp. | reverse complement strand
CAATTACACAGCTTCCGCCCTTCACAGCGGTAACAATACCATACTCGTCTACTGTCGCAACTGATGTATCACTGGACATATATGTAACATTCTTATTCTCTGCATCGTATGGCTCAATAATAGGAATAATCGCATACTTAGCTCCAACCCACAACTGCTGATAGTCTGAATTCAATGTAATTCCAGTAATTGGCTGTGTAACTGTAACAACACAGAATGCTGTTAGTCCAGTATCCGTATTCGTAACAATAATAGAAGTGGTTCCTGCACCTGTTGCTGTAACTTTACCATCATTCTCAACTGTACACACATCTGTATCACGGCTTTCCCATGTACAAATCTTATTATCCGCATTTTCTGGAAGACAGGTTGCATTCAGCCAGAACGTCTGACCTTTTCGTACCGTAATATCTGTTGTATTCAAGACAACACTCGTGACTGGCTGCTTTACATAAATGTTACACATTGCCGTCACACCGCCATCTAATGATTTACAAAGAATTGTACAGCTTCCCGTTCCCACCGCTGTTACAAGTCCATTGGAATCCACAATACATACGTTGGTATTCGATGACTCCCATGATACGACTCTATTAGTTGCTGTGATTGGAAGTACCTCCGCTGTAATACGAAGTGATTTTCCAATGGACATAATTTCATCTGTATAATCTAGTTTAATCGTTTCTACCGGAATACTGATAATAAAATTACAGGTTGCAATATAAGCTCCGTCCACTGTCTGTGCAATAATTGTACAATACCCTGGTTTCACATACTTTACAAGACCATTTTCATCTACTGTTGCTACAGACGGATCTGATGATGACCATGTTACATTTCGATTCACACCTTCTCCTAATGGGAAGATTGATGCAACCAGCTGATACTGTCCAATCGCCATGGACGACTCTATTGTTGATGCATTTAATGTGATTCCCGTAACTGGTTCACGAACATATACGTCACAAGTCGCAACCTTCAATCCATCCTCGGTAATCACTGTAATGGTTGTACTACCACCTGAAATACCCTTAATAGTCGCTGTATAGCTATCGCCTTCTACAGTTGCAACTGCTGTATTCGAAGATGACCATAATACATTGGCATTGGTAGGTCCTGCCGGATTAAATAACAGCTGAACCGTATCCTCTGTTCCCCTGTCAATCTGAATGGATGAAGGATTGATGCTGACATTTCCCACTGGGGTTGTTACATAGACAACACAGGTTGCTTTCTTCGTTACGCCGTTAAATGTCTGCTTAGCCGTAATTACGACCGTACCAGATGCCACACCTGTTACAGTCAGCTTTGCTCCGTCCTGCACTGTTGTAACCAAATTTCCTGTAGGAATAGTTCCATCCGCTTTCGGCTGATTTTCCAACGAAAATGTTACTGGACTGGTTGCAATATCATTGGTTACTAACGCAGTCAAATCAAAAGATTCTCCAATATTCACACTTGTCTCTGTTGTGCTTAAGCCAAATCCATCAATAACGGTAATATCCCATGAAACTGACTGTGGCAATCCATAAATTGTAACAATCTTATTATCCTGATTAATTGTTGCTGTAATTGTCGCTTTTCCAGCTCCCATCGCTGTGACAAGTCCTGTCGTTGAATCTACCTGCAATACATTGTTGTTCGTTGTTGAGAAGGTCACTTCACTTGGAAGTGCTGATGTTGATAACTGTAGCTGATCTCCAACATTAATATTGGTCACCTGTGAACCAAGCTTCTTAAACGGGACAACAATATCCACATCATCTCTGGTGTACCAAGTCTCATTTCCAAGTGTATCCTGGGTAATCAATCCCGCTGTAAATGTTGCAATACCTGCATGTACACCGCATACTGTCCCAGCTGTTGTTGTAAAGATATTTGTATCCTTAGAACGATATGTAACTTTCGATGTTGCTGGGAACTTTACATTCGATGGAACATTCTCATAAGAAAATGGTACAAAGTCTTCATTTGATAGAATCATATACTTTGTTCCGTTCGGTAATTCCGAAATTTGATGTCCCTGCTCATTTGCTACTGATGAATCAAATCTTACATTACTTCTTACTGTAAACCGCTTCATCAATGATTCATTACCATCTCCATCTGCTGTTCGAACCGTAACTGTAGTCTCACCACCACCAACCACCTCTAATGTAGCAGAATTTGCAGTTGATGATACAAGTTTTACGATCCCATCATTAGCAAGTGTACCTGTCTGATCATTATTCGTTGTTACTATTATTGGATTTGATAAATTTGCATTTGCATCAACGTAAATATGATTTCCGACACTATATATAGATGCACCATCTGTAAGGTCATTTGTCACATTCACACTTATTGGTACCGTAACCGTTGCGCTTACGCTCGAAATTCTTGTGCTGGATGTAACCGCTCCCTGTGCATTATATGTCTTAGAATAATAAGTTGCAGTCACTGTTGCCTGTCCTGCTTTTCCGCCCTTCAATGTCGGAGTCAAGCCATAGACCTTATCTGCCATTCCACCTTCTGCACTATCAGTCAGGAACGTAACAATATCATTATTAGAAGACGTCCATTCCACATTGTTTTTTTCAGGCAAATAATTGGTGCTTTCATCTCCTGTTATGATGTTCTCATCTCTTCCTGAAAAGCCATTAACCAATAAAGACGTTGAGGAACTATCTGATGCTAATGTAATGTTTCTGCTAGATAGCGTCATAGTCACACTAGTTTCTGCCTGTGCATATAACATATATCCTCCAAAGAGGAAGAACGCAAATACTGCCGCAATCAGTATCTTCCATCCTTTTCTCAACCTACTAAACTGCTTGATTTTCTTCATATATACCTCACTTTCGAAACCGGCTTGCAATTTCAAAATTCTATTTGTACTTTATTAAAATAACATTCATGTTCGCTGTCTTTTAGATTAAAACAGACTTTGCCCACTACATGCTTACTATTATATCGTCATTATTTTCTTATAGTTTACACTATAGATGCTATTTTTTCAAGAAATTACATAATATTTTCCAATTGACATTCCATATAAACACCACATCTTGCGTAATAAAACACAACCATTTTTTCTTTCATATTTGTTGACATACGCATTCGTAAAATTGTATAATATATTTAATCAAATAGAAGATATATTTTCCTTACTTCGATCTTGATTTTCTAGACATTCTTTTCATAAACTACAATCCATATTAACAACCGCATAACACTTGATTTTCACCCCTGCATATACATTTATTCTAGATTTTTTGTGAACTTTT
Organism: Lachnospira sp.; assembly: GCA_028693195.1. Taxonomy (GTDB): domain Bacteria; phylum Bacillota; class Clostridia; order Lachnospirales; family Lachnospiraceae; genus Lachnospira. Next base: position 1,849 of record JAQUVV010000205.1, on the reverse strand, counting down.
CAGTGTGTATATAGACTAGCAATAAGATTAATGTTAAAATTTAAAACAGATTATAGGAGGTTTTTACATGACCAACGAAGAGTTATTTATTGCACTTACGCAGCGATTTGACAAACGATTTGATTCTATCGATTCCAGGCTTGATGAACATGATTCTAAATTTGACCGTATAGATTCCAGGCTTGACGGCATGGATTCCAGACTTGATGGACATGATTCTAGATTTGATCGTATCGAGAATGAACTCCGTTCTATCAAGATCACTCAGGAGAATGAGATTCTTCCGCGTCTTCAAACAATTGAATCCTGTTATCTAGATACATACCAGCGATATGTGTCCAAATCAGATCAAATTGATAAGATGCAATATGACATAGATTCATTGAAAATTGTTGTAGCTCAACATAGTGATATACTACAAAAGGACACATAAGAACAATGCGTCCCTCGCTATGTAGACAAAACTACAAGAAGATTATAGTCGATTGATGTTCCATAAATTGGTACTCGACTGTGGTCGCTTAACAATAATAAAAAACAGAATGCCAGAAGAAATCAAGGTTTCTTCTGGCATTCCATTTTTATCATTGTAATCTTCTCATGGTTTCGCGCTTATTTCTGAACAAGGTGCATAGCGAATCCGCCTAACTCTCCCTTGAAGTAAATTGCCTTCATTCTACCCTCTTTGATAACTGTTGAATCCTTATCGAATTCAAATCCTCGTCTCTCTAAGTGGTAGATTGCTCTTTCAATATAGTTTGTAGCGATTGCGATGTGTCCCTTTGTTCCACGTCCCATCTTCTTCATGATTTCAAATCCAGTTCCTGAGAATACTGAGCTGTTTCCAACCTTCTTCTCAAAACCGAACATTGCATTTAGTGTATCAGCAAGCTCTAATGCAGATGCTTCATCAGCCATGTTCACACCAACATGTCTCATTTCAAAGCCGAGCATTGTATCAACCGCTTCCGCTGTCAGCTTCTTAATTCCTTCGAAATCTCCTGCAGCAACCATGTCCTTCTTAACCATCCATGATCCACCACAACATACAATCTTATTGAAATCAAGATATGACTTTAAGTTTCCAGCATTGATACCACCTGTTGGCATGAAATGCATCTTTGTATAAGGTGCTGCCATTGACTTAATCATGTTCAATCCACCTGCTGCTTCTGCTGGGAAGAACTTAACAGTATCAAGACCTAATTCAATAGCAACTTCTACATCTGAAGGATTGCTTGTGCCAGGGACAATTGGATATCCCTTTTCCAAGCAATGCTTAACGACCTTAGGGTTCAGTCCTGGACTGACAATGAACTTTGAACCTGCTGCCATTGCTCTATCTGCCTGTTCTGGAGTCAATACTGTACCAGCACCAACAATCAGTTCCGGATACTTCTCAGACATAATCTTAATAGACTCTTCAGCTGCATCTGTTCTAAATGTAACCTCTGCACAAGGAAGTCCACCTTCCACTAATGCTTTTGCAAGTGGTTCTGCATCCTTTGCATCATCCAATGCGATTACAGGAACAATACCAATTTTTCCAAGATCTTCAACTACTTTATTCATCATTTTTCTCCTTAAAAATATAATAAATTACTGCAATTATTATAAGATTCTCATATTCTTTTGTCAAATGCTGTAATATTTCCACATGTTTCTAAGAAAGTTCATATAATATGTAAATCTTTGGACAAAATATGTAGATAAACTTGAATTAATATGCTAAAATATCATAGCAATAAAAAAATTTGGAGGTATCTAAATAATGGAATTAAATTTAAGACCAGCTAGTGAATGTGCATTTGACGCATTATCTTTAGGTGAAGTTATGCTTCGTCTGGAT
>JAQUVV010000204.1 GCA_028693195.1 Lachnospira sp. | reverse complement strand
TAAGTCTCCTTTCGCAATTAATTTTTAACTACGAAATGACTATAACACTTTGTTAAATCATATGTTCAGAACGAACCGGAAACGCGTTCAGAAACGGGTGGAATCAATGTTCAGTTGTTAGTGGAATCCGTGTTCAGTTGAAGCGGAATTTGCACAGGAGAGATAAATATTAGTGGCTTTTCAAAGAAAGATACATTATAATCATAATAGAAATAGAGCAAATTATTCATACAGATTAATGCTGTAAATTCATTTTCGAATAAGACAGGAAATATAACATATGAAGTCAGCTGAGACATTACAAAGAAATTTTCGAGAATGATGTTATAAGAACAGAATAAATGCTTACAGACAGAGAAAGGTGTGGTTACAACTATGTTAAAAAAGAAGAATTGTTCAGAAATGAACTGTGTTATGGAATATGTAGATAATGCAATGAAGGGACACAAAACAGAATGTCCAAAGAGTGATTATGGGGTACATAATCGTATTATTCAGCAGTTTGAAAAACTGTTAAAAAACGAGGGCAGAATGTCATCGGCAGCAAAGGAAGTATTGGATATTACAAGCGCGATCAGTTCGTTTGATGTGGAGATGTCGCATATTTCCAGTCAGCTTATGAATTTTTCCAGTCAAATTGAGGATGTTAGTGAATCGAATCTGGCAATTGTGGAAGAGACGAATGCGACCATGAATGAGGTTACGGATTCTATTGATACAGCGGCATTTACGCTAAATCAGCTAAAAGAGAGCTCAGAAGAATTTTCGGAAAAGAACAATAAAAGTGTGTCATTGTTACATGAAGTCAGTGATTTGAAGGAAAATGTAATTGTTGATACGAACCAGATGAATGATAAGATCAAACAACTGGTGGAATTGACAGCAGAAGTTGGCAGGATTGTAGACAGTGTACAGGCAATTGCCAATCAGACCAATCTTCTGGCGCTGAATGCTGCGATTGAGGCTGCTAGAGCAGGAGAACATGGGAAGGGCTTTTCGGTTGTAGCAGAGGAGGTTCGAAACCTTGCAGATGATACCAAGAAGAATCTGGACGGAATGAGATTGTTCGTGGAGAAAATCTACACAGCTGCAAGTGATGGACAGGAAAGTATGAATAGAGCTATTGAGTCTACCAATGAAATGGGAACCAAGATTGATGCCGTGTCAGAAACTATGGATGAGAATATCGAGATGATGCAGCATATGGTTCAGTCTGTGGTGCAAATCAATGATACCATGCAAGGAGTAAAGACTGCAGCAGCAGAAATCGATAAAGCGATGGAATCTTCTAGTGAAGATGCCCAGAAACTGATCCAGATGACCAAAAGCGTACATGAGGAGGCAACTGCAAGTGTGGAATATGCCAAGAGTATATCAAAGATTGATGACCGATTATCAGAAGTGACCAACCAGTTGTTTGAAGGCTTGCGAGATGGAAAACATGGGATATCAAATCAGGAAATTATTCAGGTGTTAGACAAGGCTGCACAGTCACATATCATATGGGTAAATAAGGTGAAAGAAATGGTTGATCGTATGGAAATTCTCCCATTGCAGACCAATTCAAAGAAGTGTGCATTTGGACATTTCTATCATGCAATCAATGCCAATCATCCGATGATTTCTGGTCAGTGGAAGGAAATAGACCATATGCATCACACATTTCATTCTTTAGGAGATCAGATTATTGATGCAATCAGACAGGGGAATCGAAAGGAAGCAGAGAATACATACCAGAAAGCACAGGAACTTTCCGGAAAGATGCTAAAAAAACTGAAGGAAGTGCAGAATATTATTTTGGAAATGGAGCAAAAGGAAATCTCTGTATTTGAGGTGTAAGGCTTATTACACCTTAATGCTTACAAAGAAATTCCAAAGTCTTAGGATGAAGTGTTTGGTGCACATGTAAAGAAGCTTATGGAAACAGGAAAGCTAGAGAATGAAATTCAGCAGGCAATAGTATACCTTGGGTCGACATGATACGGCTTTAGGCAAAGAGAGGAAGAAGAAACCAGTATCAGTCAACTGAAAGTTATGAATAATTGAAAAGACTTAAACGAAAATAAAAAGATAGCATAAACAAAAAGACAAAAGGATTCGTATATCTTTATAACAGTATGTTAGCTGATACAATAAAGGGGGTATACGAATATGAGTATTATTTTGAAAGCAGAGGGAATCTCAAGAACCTATAAGTCTGGCTCGGTTGAGGTCAATGCATTAAAGAAATGCGATTTAGAGGTTGAGGAAGGAAGATTCTATTCTATTGTTGGAAAAAGTGGAGCTGGAAAATCAACACTGTTAAGGATTCTGGCAGGAATGGATCGTCCAGATACAGGAAGTGTGTATGTAGACGGGGAAGATATTTTTAAGATAAAGGACAAGGATTTAGCAGCTTTCCGCAGAAGAAAGATTGGCTATGTATATCAGGATTACAGCTTGTTTCCTGAATTTACAGGATTAGAGAATATCTATATGCCACAGGCACTGGATAAGAAGGATATGGATCGGGAAGAAATTGATGACTTGATGGAAGCACTGGAAATTGCTCATTGCAAGGATAAACTGCCAACACAGATGTCAGGTGGGGAACAGCAGAGAGTGGCGCTGGCCAGAGCATTGATTACAAAGCCTGCAGTTGTTTTTGCAGATGAACCCACAGGAAATCTTGATATGGCTAGTGCAAAGACAGTTGCAGATATGTTTCAGAAAGCCTCACAGCATTTTCATCAGACCATTATTATGGTGACACATGATCAGCAGATGGCAGAGCTGGCAGATGGAATGATTCGGATTTCTGATGGAGGATTGAGCTATGAACATTAGATTACAAGGATTTTTGCTTCATGGTTTTTTTCGACGTAGGAAAGAAATTTTTCGTGCATGTATTGCGTCTTTTCTGGCAGTATTCTTTATTAGCGGAGTTCTTCTTTTTCAAGAAAATATGTATCAATGGCAGATGGCTCAGAATCGAGAGAAATTTGGCGACTGGTTCCTGATTGAAAATTATCAGCAGACGAAGGGATTAACAGAACAGGATTGCCTGACAGAGCCCGTCACAGCAAAGACCTATGCGATGATGTACGATGAAGAGTGGAAGAAGACACAGGTCAATGTGGGCTCGATGTCAGAGGAGTTCATGAAGAAGGGAAATCTTCGTCTGGCAGAGGGAAGAATGCCAAAGAGTGCCAATGAAATAGTTTGTGATTATAATACCCTTTCAAAGCTGGGGTATTCTGCAGAACTAGGACAGGAAATCAAGTTTAATTATTATCTGAACAATAATACCAGCAGTAGTGAGCATCCGCAGAGAAATGCACCTTATGTTTTGTGTGGCGTGCTGGAGAATTTTACGGATTCTTGGAGTGTTATGCGTTATATTCCTGGGGCACTGCTTTCAGAAGAGGGATGTAAGAGGCTGACAGCAACTGGATATACGGTGTATATGTATGGCTTGAAAGACAGCTTCCGAACAGATAATTATGAATCGCTTTATAAAACATTATCCAGCTTTAACAGTAAAAAGGTATTCTTTAACACAGATGTTTATGATTTTCAGCCTTGGGGACCAAAGGCAATATATAACTATATTTATCTTTTGGTTATGGTTATAGGAATTGCAGCGCTGACCTATCAGATTATCAGCTATCAGCATAGTAGAACAGAGCATTATCGAAAGTTGTTTCGAATGGGTACAACAAAACTGTCTGTCCTTGGCTGCAGAACGATGGAGAATATTCTGATTTTGATTCCGTCTGGAATTCTAGGAATTTTGACTGTATATTTCACAGGATTTCTAATTGGAAAGAACCTGCAGGTAAGGACGGGAGTGGCGTTCTATCATGTGAATATGGAAGTGACTTTGAAAAGCATTCTATCGCTGATGGTAGCTTTATTTGTCGCTGAACTTGTCAATGTATTTATGACTTACTGCTCTCGAATGGACTCTGTTGGAGGACGAATTCAAAGGAAAAATGGGGATACAAAACCTGAGCATGCTGGATCAATTCAACAGGATATAGAAGAGAAAACAGATGGCTTGAATGCACAGGATAACAAGAGACAGAGTCGTGAAGAGCAGAAATATAAAGAGAAATTAAAGTACAATAATGTAACTTGGGAAATGCATAAACGATTATCCCGCTCCAATGGGATGGCGATGCGAATAGGCATCAGAGTGTTTTCGATTGCGATTCTTGCAGTGATTATATTCTGCTTTATCAATATATATGATGCAGTCAGTGTATATAAAAAATATGAGTCCAAATCGGATATTAGCGGATTTCAGACACAGGACGGAACAACGCAGAATTATGTGAATGTTACATACGATGCAACCAGCAATGAACATAATACATATCCGAAAGGTACATTGGAGTATTATATGGTATATAAAAGACCAATGTACAACAAGGAAGAATACCTGGAATTTCAGCATAAGCTTGCCGAAGGAGAAAGAAATCAGAGTATTACAGCAATCAGAGATTTAGATGCGGGGTTATTTCAGATTGGTATTGGAAATTCCTATTGTAAAATGGGTAACTCCACAATTATTCAGGGGATGGATGATACGTTTCGGGATACGATGGAATCAACAGCTGGTGTAGAAAGCGCACAGTATTCTGCATTTGAAACAGCACGTGACTGGGACTGGGATACGATGGACTTGAGCAAAATGGGTGTGGGCAAGATGACTCTTTCAGGAACACAATTGCCAGTTTATTCTGATACTTACCTTTATGCAACGGAATACGTTGACCCAACAGAGCAGATTTATGATCGAATTAGTCAGTATATCGATCCTTCACAGATTGATTATGAAGCATTTCGAAGTGGCAGCCAGGTGGTTGTCTTCGAACAGAAGAATGTTAGTCAGTCTTACGATAATACAATTCAAGTGGGAACAGACATTAATTTTCATTATTATAAGCTCCCAATTGCGATGAAGTACGTGGATTGGAAGAGTTATAATCTGGATTTTAGCCAATATGTGGAATCACCATTTCCATACTGGAATCAGTTCGCAGAGCTCTATTACAATCGAAATGCTTTGATGACTACTCGGTTTGACACGGCAAATATGGGGTATTTCTATACGTATTACCCAGGTGTGGTAACGGAA
>JAQUVV010000203.1 GCA_028693195.1 Lachnospira sp. | reverse complement strand
CAACAGCAACACGTTACAATATTCCGATTATTGAAGTGATCTTCAATAACCATGTATTGGGGATGGTTCGTCAGTGGCAGGATTTGTTCTATGGCAAACGATATTCATCTACAATCCTGGATGATCAGGTGGACTTCATTAAGGTTTCTGAGGGTATGGGAGCAAAGGGCTACCGTGTGACAGAAATCAGTGAATTTGAAAACGCTTTGAAAGAAGCTATTGAATTAAATATCCCTTGTGTCATTGAATGTGTCATTGACAGAGATGATAAGGTATTCCCTATGGTATCACCAGGTGCAGCGATTTCAGAAGCTTTTGATAGAAAAGATCTGGATAAGATGCAGGAAGAGAAGAAAGGCTGCTAATAAGAAGAACGTAAATGGCAAAGCACAAAATGATATTGTAAAATATATATAAAGATTGTGAACATTTCAGGTTGACAGTGTTAATTTTATGTCATAAAATGTCTATTAAGCATTTTAGCGTATTAACGCAAAAGTAGTTTAAAGTTGCATGAGCGACGGAATTGGAGGAAGAAAAGTGGCACGAGTTTATAACTTTAGCGCAGGTCCGGCAGTATTACCGGAAGAGGTATTAAGAGAAGCAGCAGACGAGATGATGGATTATCAGGGTTCTGGTCAGTCCGTTATGGAGATGAGTCATCGTTCCAAAGTTTATGACAACATCATCAAGGAAGCAGAAGCTGACTTAAGAGAACTGATGAATATTCCAGATAATTACAAGGTATTATTCCTTCAGGGTGGCGCGTCCCAGTTCTTTGCTGAGGTTCCTATGAATTTAATGAAGAATAAGAAGGCAGCTTACGTTATTACAGGTCAGTGGGCTAAGAAAGCATTCGCAGAAGCAAAAATCTATGGCGAAGCAGTTGAGGTTGCTTCTTCAGCAGACAAGACATTTTCATATATTCCAGATTGTTCAGACCTTGATATTCCAGAGGACGCAGACTATGTATATATCTGTGAGAATAACACAATCTACGGAACAAAGTTCAAGACATTACCTAACACAAAGGGTCATCTTCTTGTATCTGATATTTCATCATGTTTCTTATCAGAGCCAATCGATGTGACAAAGTATGGCGTTGTTTACGGTGGCGTTCAGAAGAATGTAGGCCCAGCAGGTGTAGTTATTGCAATTATTCGAGAAGATTTGATTACAGATGATGTTCTTCCAGGAACACCAACAATGCTTAAGTGGAAGACACAGGCAGATGCAGATTCTCTTTATAACACTCCACCATGCTACAACATTTACATATGTGGTAAGGTATTCAAGTGGTTAAAGAAGATGGGCGGACTTTCAGTGATGAAGGAACGCAATGAAGAGAAGGCAAAGATTCTTTATGATTTCCTTGATGAGAGCAAGATGTTTACAGGGACAGTTGTAAAGGAAGATCGTTCAATTATGAATGTACCTTTCGTAACAGGAGATGCAGATCTTGACGCAAAGTTCGTTAAGGAAGCAACAGCAGCAGGATTCGTGAACTTAAAGGGACACAGAACTGTTGGTGGTATGAGAGCATCTATCTACAATGCTATGCCTAAGGAAGGCGTAATTAAGCTTGTTGAGTTTATGAAGAATTTTGAAAAGGAGAACACAAAGTAATGATTAACGTAAATTGTTTAAATAATATCGCAGCTGTTGGTTTGAACCTTTTCTCAGATGATTATAATACAGAGAGTTCATTTGAAGATGCACAGGCAGTTCTTGTTAGAAGTGCGAAGATGCATGATATGGATTTGAATGACAGCCTTCTTGCAATCGCAAGAGCTGGTGCTGGTGTAAACAACATTCCTTTGGACAAATGTGCAGAGGCTGGCGTTGTTGTATTCAATACGCCAGGTGCTAATGCAAATGCAGTGAAGGAGCAGGTTATTGCAGCAATGCTTCTTGCATCAAGAGATTTTATTGGTGGTAACAAGTGGGTTGCTGACAATAAAGACGATGCAGATATTGCAAAGGCAACAGAGAAGGCTAAGAAAGCATTTGCAGGTCAGGAAATCATGGGCAAGAAGCTTGGCGTGATTGGACTTGGCGCAATTGGACAGTTAGTTGCGAATGCAGCAATCGCTCTGGGCATGGAGGTTTACGGATATGATCCTTATCTTTCAGTGAATGCAGCTTGGAACCTTTCAAGAAAGGTAAAGCACATTACAAATGTAGAAGACATTTACAAAGAATGTAATTATATTACAGTTCATGTTCCAGCACTTGATTCAACAAAGGGCATGATTAACAAGGCTGCATTCGATATGATGCAGGATGGAACAGTAATTATCAACTGCGCAAGAGATATTCTTGTTGATGAGTCTGCAATCGGAGAAGCTTTAAAGAGCGGAAGAGTAAAGACTTATGTAACAGATTTCCCTAACACAACAACTGCTGCTATGGAAGGTGCATTAGTTCTTCCTCATCTTGGTGCTTCTACTGTTGAAGCAGAAGATAACTGTGCAGTAATGGCTGTAAAGGAATTAAGAAATTATATCGAGAATGGTAATATTGTGAATTCAGTGAATTACCCAGCTTGTGATATGGGCGTATGTAATGCTGCGGCTAGAGTTGCAATCTGCCATAAGAATATTCCTGATGTAATCAGCAAGATTACAACAGTATTCGGTGGAGCAGGAATCAATATCGAAGAGATGGCAAATAAGTCAAGAGGAGATTATGCATATTCTCTGATTGATCTTGGTAAGGCGGTTGATGAGAATGTTGAAGGAAAGCTTGCAATGATCGACGGCGTGATTAAGGTCAGAGTTGTAAAGTAAGAAATCTCCTTATGAATCGGTTGTTGACATACTTGATGGAAGAGTCACTGACATGAGGTGCAAGGATACTACAAAAGAATAGATTGATCTGTGTATCAATTAGAATTTAGATGATGCCACTGTAGAATAGAGATAATTTATTTTACAGTGGCTTTTTTCATGGGCGTTTGCTGTCTTTATTCTTTACGAAAGAATGTTGTGGGAGTATAATGATTGTATATGTTGTGTGACAAAAACAGAGGAGGAGTTACGATGAATGGCAAAGGCGAAGTATTAGGACAAGATGCTGCTAGAAACAGAGTAGGATTAATAGCACACTGTACAGAGGCAGTGATTATTACATTAGCTTATATAATGGAGTTCGTGAAGGGCTCAAGAACAATTCCATATGTGATTATTATTAGTGCATTGGCATTAATTCCTGCATTGTTAGAATTATTCTTTTATAAGAAGAATCCTAGAACAACGATGGTTAAACATTTACTAGGATATGGATACGCAGTGCTATATATGGCAATTATGTTTACAACGAATAACACATTTGCATTCGTATATGTCATCCCAATGTTGATTGCCATAACAGTATTCGATGATTTGAAGTATTCTATTAAAATTAATATTGGCGTATTTATTGTAAATGTAATTGAAGTGATTATCTTATTGAATAATGGCATATATACAAAGTCAGATTCTGCATCGATTGAGATTCAGCTATTTGTCATGTTACTTGTCAGTGTATTTTCAATCTATACAACTGCCATTGTGGAGAAAGTAAATAAGAATAAACTGGATGAGCTGAACGAACATCAGGAACAGCTTAAGAGAGCGCAGGAGAAAACAGCAGAAGCCTCGAAGTATTTAGTTGAAGAGATTGAAGGCATTAATGAGAAAATCAATATCCTTTCTGAATCACTGGCATCCACCAGAGAGGCTATGGCGGAAGTGAATTCTGGTTCTACAGATACAGCAACGGCGGTTCAGAATCAGCTGGTTCAGACGGAAGCAATTCAGAATAAGGTGGAGCAGGTTGCTGAGGAAAAAGAAGTGATTCTGGATAGTACAAACACAACACAGAAGGCCATTGATGATGGAAACAGATATGTTTCTTTGCTGGTAGAGCAGGTTGAGAAGTCAGTAGAATCGGGGGCAGTGGTAACGAAGGAGCTGACGTCACTGGATGAATATATGAACCAGATGCATTCAATTGTAGATATTATTGCTGGGATCACGGAGCAGACAAGCCTTCTTTCCTTGAATGCAAGTATTGAGGCAGCGAGAGCTGGGGAAGCGGGAAGAGGTTTTGCGGTTGTTGCGTCAGAGATTTCTAAGATGGCGAACCAGACTCAGGATGCAACGGTGAATATTACAGGATTAATAGAGAATGTATCAGATGCAATTGTGCGTGTAATTCGTGTCAGCGAGCAGATGATTGATATGATTCAGAGTCAGAATGAAACCACATCCTTAACGGCAGAAAGTTTCCAGATTATCAGCAGTAATTCGCAGAAGGTTGCAGATAATGCAGAGAGTCTTGCGAGTGTTGTAGGAGAATTGGAAAAGGCAAACCGCGAGATTATCGACAGTATTTCAACAATCTCAGCAATTTCAGAAGAAGTTGCCGCACATGCCAGTGATACATTAGAGAGCAGTGAACATAATATAGAAATTATTAACCAGACATCACAGTCAGCTTTGCAGTTGAAGGAATATGCAGGACAACTGTAAAATATACATAAACAATTATGAAGAGTGGAAATGTTGGGAGAGATACAACTATAACATATTAATATGAAATTAGCATCGAAAAGGAGAACGAGAATATGGCAGTCATGAAACCATTCAAGTGTATAAGACCAGAGGAGAGCAAGGCAGAACGAGTTGCAGCATTACCATATGATGTGTATAACAGACAGGAGGCATGTGCGGAAGTATCTAGAGAGCCATTGTCTTTCTTGAAAATTGACAGAGCTGAGACACAGTTTCCGGAATCTGTTGATACATATGCTCCGGAGGTTTATCAGAAAGCAAAAGAGTTGTTAGATAGAGCGATTGCAGATGGTACATATATTTCAGATGAGGAGCAGTCTTATTATATCTATGAACTGACTATGGATGGCAGAGTTCAGACAGGACTTGTTGCATGTGCATCTATTGATGATTATCAGAATAATGTCATCAAGAAGCATGAGAATACAAGAGCGGATAAGGAAATAGATAGAATTACGCATGTAGATACATGTAGTGCGCAGACAGGACCAATTTTTCTTGCAAACAGAGCGAATACAGTTATTAATGAGGAGATCGCTAAGGCAAAGAAACAAAGTTCTCTCTATGATTTTGTTTGTCCAGATGG
>JAQUVV010000202.1 GCA_028693195.1 Lachnospira sp. | reverse complement strand
CTGAGAAGGGCAGCATAAGAATATATAGACGGATTTTAGCAGGTGTAATGTATGTGCAGAATGCTTGGCTTTATTATGTTCTGTATTGCAATAGGAATGATTATTGCATTGCTGCTGATGAAGAATATATTTTTATGTATCTGTATCATCATTACGTTGATTTTAGTGGGATACAATATGTTCTGCCACCAGATGAAATAATAAAATATTTTGATTTTTTTGAAAATAATTGTTGCAAAAGGGAATATTATCTGATACAATATGTTCTGTTGTGGGTAAATTACCCAATACCGATAAGGAGGTGTAATTGAAATGGCAAAATGTGCAATATGCGAAAAAGGTGCTCACTTTGGTAACGCAGTGAGTCATTCTCATAGAAGATCTAATAAAATTTGGAATTCTAACGTTAAGTCAGTTAGAGTAAAGGTTAATGGTGCAGCTCAGAAGATGTATGTATGTACTTCATGTATGCGTTCTGGTAAAGTTGAGCGTGCATAATCTATTATTGAATAAGATTTATACCAGTATAAGGTGAATTGCTCGGGGTCAGACGATTTTGTGCGGTTTACCTTATTTTTCTTTTGCGATGGAATGATAGATAAAGCCGCAAGGTATTATTGAATTATATAGGGATAAAGTGTATAATAAATATCATAATTTGGATACTTATGGATATCCATGAATGGAGGTATAGATATGAAAGGGCATTTAGATGGACAGTTAGGAACGATTTCCATTGACTCAGAAGTAATTGCAAAGTATGCCGGTTCAACAGCGGTTGAATGCTTTGGTATTGTCGGAATGGCAGCCGTAAGTATGAAAGATGGATTAGTAAAGCTCTTAAAGGGTGACAGCCTGACAAGAGGAATCAGTGTAATGATAGATGATGAGAATAAGGTTGAATTGGACTTTCATGTAATTGTATCATATGGGGTTAGTATTTCAACGGTTGCAGATAATCTGATTGAGAATGTTAAGTATAAAGTCCAGGAAATGACGGGACTTGAGATTAAAAAAATAAATATTTATGTTGAGGGCGTTCGCGTTATCGACTAATTAATATCTTTATGCAGCCGAAAGGCGGAATGGAGGAAAGTTGTGGCAACAAGTACAATAGATGCAGCACTTTTACAGAAGATGTTTCTTGCAGGTGCTAAGAATCTTGAATCAAAAAAAGAGTGGATTAATGATTTGAATGTGTTTCCAGTTCCAGATGGAGATACAGGAACGAATATGACAATGACAATTATGTCAGCAGCAAAGGAAGTACAGGCTATTGCGAATCCTAGTATGGAAACATTAGCAAAGGCAATTTCAACAGGCTCTTTAAGAGGCGCAAGAGGTAATTCTGGCGTTATTTTATCTCAGTTATTCAGGGGCTTTACGAAAGAAATTGCTGGTGTGCATGAATTGACAGTGGAGACACTTGCATTAGCAACACAGAGAGCAACAGAAACTGCGTATAAAGCAGTTATGAAGCCTAAGGAAGGTACAATTCTGACAATTGCCAAGGGTGTTTCAGATAAAGCGGCTGAAGTTGCTGTTGCTGTAGATGATTTTGCAGATGCCATGGAACAGATTATTCAGCATGCAGAATATGTATTATCAAAGACACCAGATATGCTTCCTGTATTAAAGGAAGCAGGAGTGGTTGATTCAGGAGGACAGGGACTTGTGGTTGTTCTTCGTGGTATGCTTGATGCATTGACTGGAAAGGTTACAGATTTCGAGATTTCTGATGCAAAGCCAGCTGCAGAAGCTGCAGCGAAGATGGGAACTGGAGCAGCAATGGAGAATGTTGACATCAAGTTCGGCTACTGTACAGAATTTATTATCATGCTGGATAAGGAGTTTAACGAGAAGACTGAGGAAGAATTCAAGGCATTTCTTTCATCTATTGGTGATTCTATTGTATGTGTTGCATTAGATGATATTGTGAAAGTACATGTTCATACCAATCATCCAGGTCAGGCATTCGAGAAGGCATTGACTTTCGGTCAGTTGACAAAGATGAAAGTTGACAATATGCGTGAAGAACATAATCAGAAGGTTGCATCCCAGGCTGAATTGCAGGCAGCTGCAGCGGCTGATGCAATGAAAGAGATGAACAAGAAGGAAGAACCTCGCAAGGATTATGGATTTATTACGATTGCAGCAGGTGATGGCCTTGCAGAGATTTTTAGAGGCCTTGGTGTTGATCAGGTGATTGAAGGCGGGCAGACCATGAATCCGTCTACAGAGGACATTTTGAATGCGGCAGAGCAGATTAACGCAGATACAATATTTGTACTTCCAAATAATGGTAATATTATTCTTGCTTCACAGCAGGCAGCTTCTATTATTGAGGATAAGAAGCTGATTGTCATTCCAACTAAGACTTTGCCTCAGGGAATTACAGCTATGATTAATTTCGAGATGTCAAGAAGTGTAGAAGAGAACGAAGAAGCAATGAAGGATTCTATTCAGACTGTAAAGTCTGGTCAGCTGACATATGCAGTTCGTGATACTTCTATTGAGGGTAAGGAAATCCATAAGGATGATTATCTTGGACTTGGTGATACAGGATTGCTTGCAGTTGGTACATCTTTAGAAGAAACTTTATTAGAGATGGTTGGCGAGATGATGGATGAGGATTCAGAACTTGTCAGCGTATATTATGGTTCTGATATATCAGAAGAATATGCAGAAGAAATCGTATCGAAGCTGGAAGAAAAGTTCCCAGATGTTGATGTAGAACTTCAGGCAGGCGGACAGCCAGTTTATTATTATATTGTATCAGTGGAATAAGAAAAATATATAGCAGGGAGATTAAGATGAGTAAGATTGATGAAATCAGAAGTGAAATGATTAAAGCAATGAAGGCAAAGGATAAGGCGAGAAAAGACGTATTATCATTGTTACTTGCGGAATTGAAGAATTTCGAGATTAACAATCGAACCGAATTGACAGATGAAGATGGCAATCAGATTATCTTAAAGCAGATTAAGCAGCTGAAAGAAACATTGTCACTGACACCTGCTGATCGTCAGGATATTATTGATGAGTGTAATTTTTCAATTAGTGTATTGAATGAATATGCCCCAAAGATGATGGATGAGGAGGAGATTCGTAAGGTGATAGAAGAGACTCTTGCGGAGCTTTCTATTGAGAAGCCAACACCTCAGGATAAGGGGAAAATCATGAAATCATTGATGCCTAAGACAAAGGGTAAAGCAGATGGTAAATTAGTAAATCAGGTTCTTGGCAGTATGATGTAAGAATGAGGACTTCTATGAAAATAACTGAATTAAAGGGAATCGGTG
Source organism: Lachnospira sp. (assembly GCA_028693195.1). Taxonomy (GTDB): domain Bacteria; phylum Bacillota; class Clostridia; order Lachnospirales; family Lachnospiraceae; genus Lachnospira. The sequence continues at coordinate 1,859 of JAQUVV010000202.1, read as the reverse complement.
ATAAAACCGCTGATTTATTAAACAGGCTTTCTGTATACACAGTTGAGGATCTCGTGGGCTTATACCCACGAGATTATGATGTATATGAGGAGCCTGTTTTTATTAATGATATCACTTCAGAAGATGAGAATGGTACTGTTGCCATAGATGGGATGATTGTAAAATCAGTAGATATGTATAGTACAGGAAGACTGAAGATTCTTTCAACCACAATTAAGGATGAACAAGGACAGACCATCAAATGCACATGGTTTAATATGCCATTTCTTCGAAGCTCCCTAAAAGTGGGGATGCGGTATATATTTAGAGGCCATTTGACGGTGAAACAGAATAAACGTGTTTTAGAACAGCCACAGCTTTATACGTTAGCGGCATATGGGGAGTTGATGGGAGAAATGCAGCCAATCTATCCGCTTACAAAGGGACTTTCCAATAAAACAGTATCAAAGGCTGTAAAACAGGCCCTTGAAAAGTACAGAACTGGATTAGAAAAAGAATATATTCCAGATGAAATCAGAAGGCGGTATCATCTGGCGGAACATAATTTTGCATTGGTACAGATTCATTTCCCTAAATCAATGGAAGAATATATGGAAGCAAGGCAGAGACTTGCGTTTGAAGAATTTTTTCTTTTTGTGCTTGCGGTTCGAAATCTAAAGGAAAGCAATGACAGACAGCGGAATGAATATCCAATTCCAGACAATGAAATGACGAATACATTCATTGCTCAATTACCATATCGTTTGACAGATGCACAGCTTAGAACCTGGCAGGAAGTGAAGGACAATATGTCAGGAGAGCATATGATGAGCCGGCTGATTCAGGGAGATGTAGGTTCTGGTAAGACAATTGTTGCAGTTCTAGCTTTGATGAATACAGCTTTTGCAGGGTTTCAGGGTGCGATGATGGTGCCAACGGAAGTACTTGCCAAACAGCAGTATGAATCTATACAGGAAATGTTTAAAAAATATGACATTCCTTTAAATGTGGAGTTGCTGGTAGGCTCTATGACTGCTGCACAGAAAAGGGAGAGCTATCGTCGAATCGCTGAGGGAGAAGCGGATATTATTGTTGGTACCCATGCGTTGATTCAGGAAAAGGTAGAATATCGTGAGCTGGCGTTAGTGATTACGGATGAGCAGCATCGATTTGGAGTCAATCAACGAAGAAGTATATCAGAAAAAGGTCATAATCCCCATATTCTGGTTATGAGTGCAACACCGATTCCGAGGACACTTGCAATTATTGTGTATGGAGATTTAGATATATCCATTATTGATCAGATGCCCTCCAATCGTTTGCCAATCAAGAATTGCGTGGTCGATGAAAGTTATCGCCCGAAAGCATATCGTTTTATGGAACAACAGATTAGAGAAGGACGACAGGTTTATATTATCTGTCCGATGGTTGAGGAAAGCGAGAATGTAGAAGCAGAAAATGTAGTGGATTATGCAAGAACACTCGCATCTGCGATGCCAAGTGATATTCGAATTTCTTACCTTCATGGGAAAATGAAAGCATCAGAAAAGAACGAAATTATGGAGCAGTTTTCCAATGGGAATATTGATGTTCTGGTTTCAACAACAGTCATTGAGGTGGGGGTGAATGTACCTAATGCCACAGTCATGATGGTGGAGAATGCAGATCGATTTGGTCTTGCACAGCTTCATCAGCTGCGAGGACGAGTTGGACGAGGTGGGTTTCAGTCTTACTGTATTTTCTCGTCAGGCTCGAAATCAAAGAAAACCAAAGAACGTCTGGAGATTCTCAATGATTCTAATGATGGCTTTCAAATTGCAGAAGAGGATTTGAAACTGCGAGGACCAGGTGATTTGTTTGGAGTCAGACAGAGTGGAGAC
>JAQUVV010000201.1 GCA_028693195.1 Lachnospira sp. | reverse complement strand
CCCATCACTGTTAATCAACAAGGCAGATAAGAAGACACTTCCTATTCTGATTGCTCAGTTAAGAAGTGCCGATTTCCTGAAGTTTGATATGGGTAAGGTTTACATGATGTTAGGGTGCGCAATCCTTCCAGTAATCATTGTATACCTCTGCTTATCCAAGTTCATCGTACGAGGTGTCACCCTCGGTGGCGTAAAGGGATAAAGTATAACTCACAAATTCTCAATGAGTGCGATTAACGCGCCTTTTTCATTCAACGCTGGGTTCTCTATTACCATATGTAGTAGGGAGTCTAGCGTTTTTCCTATCTCGGGACCTTTCAAGCCGTATTCCATTAAATCATGACCAGTAATATCCAAATCCTTAATTGTGAAGCAATCTCCACGCTCAAGAATTTCAGTAGAAAGACGGCGAAGTGCAGCAAGGTGCTTCTTCTGAGATGGCAGAAGAATGCCTGTAACACGTTCTTTTGCAATGGTAGCAGCTTCGTGGTGATCCAGCAGATAAGGGAAGAAATCTCTTCCATATACATGAAGGGCTTCACGCACATCGGGTTCGGTTTCGTGGATTGTCAGCTTTGCGCAGGAAACCAGTCGTGTAACGGTATCGACGGTATGATTATCCAGCTTTAAATCACGCAGTGTCTTGCGGGCATCTTCAGGTGATGCATAATGAAGCAGTGCAGTCAGTCGAAGAATCATATCTTTTTTAGAAAGCTTCAGCATTTCTAATACAATCTTGTGGTGTGCATCAGACAAAATGCGGTGAACCACGGGAAGCTTATCCTTGAATAGTCCGGTTTCTACGAATTGAATCACATAATCTGGATGATCGGAAAGAAGAGTTTTGCCAAGTTCAATCATGACACGTTCCATACTGACCTTAGAAATTGCAGGAGCAAGAGCAAGGATTGCATCATAGGTCTGCTCTTCAATGGTAAAGCCTAGCTGAGCGGAGAAACGAATGGCGCGCATCATACGAAGGGCGTCTTCTGTAAAACGTTCACGGGCGTCACCAACACAGCGAATCAGATGATGATTCAAATCGCCAATTCCATCAAATTCATCGACAAGATGCGCATTGTCATTATATGCCATTGCATTGATTGTGAAATCGCGGCGCTTCAGATCATCAACTAGCTTGGAAGAGAATTCAACAGAGTTTGGATGACGTCCGTCTTCATATTCTCCATCAATTCGGTATGTGGTAATCTCATATCCGGTGTTCTTCATCATGACAGTAACTGTGCCGTGCTGAATTCCTGTATCAATCGTTCGTGGAAACATGTTCTTCACCTGCTCTGGGAGTGCAGATGTAGTGATGTCCCAGTCATCAGGAGCTCGTTCCAGTAGAGAATCGCGCACACATCCGCCTACGGCAAATGCTTCAAATCCATGAGATTCAATGGTGTTGATGATTTCACGGACAGGCGCAGGCATCTCCATAGTAAAGTCCTCGCAGTTATCAATATGTATATCTATATTTGGTTCATTTGAATCAAAATTCGTATTCATGCAAATCTCCTATTCTGTGGGTTGGAACTCAGTGTACTGTCACAATGATATCTAGCTAAACTACTTTCCACAAGTCATTACGCTTATATCAGAGACATATTCGAAAATCTTTCAGATTTCCGAATTGTGGCGTATCCGCCACATAGCAACATCAATAATCAGTCTTTAGAAAGTAAACTCTCACAGACTGATCATTGATGCTGCTGCATGTCTCTGAACGATATACACATTGTAACAAATGTGCCATCTTAATTCAAGAAACATAGTCTTTTTCTGCGGCGGATTTCATATGATAAGACAGACATATGGGAGGGATATTAATTGTGAATGATAAGTCGTTGGATGTGTTGAAAATGTATGATTTTGATGTGCGGCAAGTGAGCCGCGGGCGAGGCGGCATGATTGTCGGAACGAACGCAGGAATTAAGTTGTTTTTAGAGTGTGAAAAACCAGATAAATACTATGAGAGAGAGGACGGAATAACACATGCATTGTCGGAAAATGGATTTCGGGATGTAGATACATTTGTGAGGAACAGAGATGGAGAATTGATTACATCAGCAGAGGATGGGAAGAAGTACGTGGTCAAAGACTGGTTTTCAGGCCGCGAATGTAATGTGAAGTCCATTGATGAAATCTGTCGAGCGGTTGAAATTCTGGGAAGATTACATAAACAGTTGAATGAGATAGGGGCTGGACTTATGCAAGGGAGAAATTCGGAAGAGCCAGGGGTGGTACGTGCGGCTGAGGCTGGGGGATTGACTCCTATGAGAAATGTATATACCAGACATATGAAAGAGCTAAAGCTGGCAGGAAATTACCTGCGCAATAAGAAGAACAAGTCGGAATTTGAGCAGATTGCTCATAAGAATATCAGTGGGTTTTACGAGGAAGCGGCCCTGGCAGTAAAGAGAATGGAGAGCAGTGAATTAACAGAACGGTTTATGCAGGCAGTGGAAGAAGGGGAAATTAGTCATGGAAATTATAACTATCACAATGTGATTTTTAGTGATGGCGGTATGGGGGTGACGAACTTTGACCATTACAAAAACGAGTGCCAAATCAGTGATCTTTATCAGTTTATGCGAAAAATCATGGAGAAATATGATTGGGATATGGAGACAGCGTACAAGATGCTGGATGAGTACGACCGGGTGAAGACACTGTCAGATTCAGATTTAGAACTGTTATCGGTATTGTTTGCATTTCCAGAAAAATTCTGGAAGGTCATTAACTTTTACTTTAATAGCAGCAAATCATGGATTCCACGAAAAAGTATAGAGAAGCTAAAGGTTGTTGTTGCACAGAATGAACAAAGGCTGAAATTCCTAGAGACCATATCGTGATGGGATAATCATTAAGACATTTATAATGATGGGATAATCAGGACATTTATAATTGCGGATTGCCAGCAATTGTGCTAAAATCGGCAATATAAAGTTTGGCTTACATAAATACATGATGATTATCTAAAGTACAGGAAATGAGACGATATGAATAGACGAAATATACAGAAAGTGCTTGCTTTATTTCTGACAGTGGTCATGACATTGACAATGACTGTTGGCATGGCAGGATGTGGAAAGAAAAAAGGTGGAACCTTGATACCGGGAAGCTCGATTACACCAGCGCCATCCAAGTCCGTAACGGAGAAAGCAACGAATAATGCCAATGAAATTGCGCTGACAGGAGTGCTGACATACCTGAATACCAGTGACTTGAAGATGCATTTTATTGATATTACATCTGGAACGGAATATGAGGTTCGTTATACGGGCGGAAGCGATATTCAGAGTGCTTACGGCAAGATTAAAGCAGCATCCACCATGAAAGTGGGAGAAATCTACGATGTAACCTGCGATAAGACAGGAAAAGCAATTAAAATATATGGTTCAAAGAATGCCTGGGAGAAAACGGGAATCACCGGTTTGACATTTGACGAAAGCAGCAGAAAGATTACCATAGGAGCCACGGATTATTCCTATGACAGCTATGCAGTTATTATGTCTGCGGCAGAGAAGATTAGTATTGCCCAGATCGTTTCTCAGGATGAGGTGACACTAAGAGGCATTGATAATAAGGTATATTCCATCAATGTAGACAATGGTCATGGATATATTGAACTGACTGGCATTGATTCCTTTGTTGATGGATATCTTAAGATTGGAAAGAGCCTTGTGATGGGCGTTGGAAAGAACATGCTGGTTACAGCACCAGTTGGTACATATACAGTAGAGCTTCAGAAGGGAAGTCTTCTTGGAACGAAAACAGTGTCGGTGAAGAAGGATGAACAGACATCCGTGGATTTCAGTGAATGTACGACGGAAGCGGTTAAGATGGGGGCGGTACAGTTCAGTATCACACCAGAGAATGCAATTATGTCTATTGACGGAAAGCAGATAGATTATTCGGAACCGGTATCTTTAGCATATGGAAATCATCGATTGGTTTTACAGGCAAATTATTATGAGATGTATACAGCAACCATATCGGTAGGAAGCGATTTCTCCACATTGGTTATTGATATGACACCAACATCGTCTTCAACCACGAAGTCATCTTCAACTACGGCAACGACGAAAGCTTCAGGAAGTTCCAGTACATCTGGAGCGACATCAAGCAATCCGACAGCGGCTGGCGCATCGACCAGTACGAACCTGACTGCGGGGTACAGCGTGAAGGTTTCAACACCGGAAGGAGCAACGCTTTATGTGGATGGAGTCAGTGTTGGAACAATTCCATGCAGCTTTGATAAATCCTCAGGAACGAAGACCGTAACGCTTTCCAAGGACGGTTATGAAACAGTCAGCTATTCGATTTCTATTAGTAATACCACAGGAGATGCGTCCTATGCATTTCCAGATTTAGTTCAGAAATAATAGCAAAACAGACATTGAACAGACATTGAATAGATGATAGAAGAAGTGACGATACTTCATATAAATTATGATTGATTGTATAATTAGGTACAGTATAGAAAGATGAGGAACAGAAAATCATGACAAAGAGATTAAATATACCATTTTCACCACCAGATATCACAGAGGAAGAGATACAGGCAGTAGCAGAGGTTATGAGATCAGGCTGGCTGACCACAGGGCCAAAGACGAAAGAGTTGGAAAAAGAGGTTGCGGCCTTCGTGCATACAAGTAAAGCAGTGTGTTTGAATTCAGCGACTGCGGCAGCAGAGACTGCATTGAGATTGTTTGGAATTGGGGCAGGAAATGAGGTGATTGTTCCTGCATATACTTATACGGCATCAGCAAGTGTGGTTGTTCATGTAGGGGCAACATTGAAGATGATTGATGTAAAAAAAGGAACCTGGGAGCTGGATTACGATGCGCTTGAGCAGGCAACTACAGAGAAGACTAAGGCAGTTATTCCAGTAGATATTGGTGGCGTCATGGTTGACTATGATAGAATCAGACAGATTGTTGAAAGTAAGAAGCATCTGTTTCATCCATCTAATCAGATTCAGGAAGCTTTGGGAAGAGTCATGATTATGGCAGATTCTGCTCATGGATTTGGTGCAAGCAGAGATGGAAAGATGAGCGGTGAGTGTGCAGATTTTACAAGCTTCTCCTTCCATGCAGTAAAGAATTTCACCACAGGTGAGGGTGGTGCTCTTGTATGGAGAGACATTCCGGGAAT
>JAQUVV010000200.1 GCA_028693195.1 Lachnospira sp. | reverse complement strand
AGGGAACCAACTGGACGACCTGCGAGATTGATCAGATTTATACAGCAGACTATTATTACGTTAATTTTGTGGATGAGAATAATGGTGTAATTGTATGTGGGTATGACCGCAATGAGAATGTACAGGAATCTTCAAAGATATATATGACTTCTGATGGTGGTGAGACTTGGAATAATGTGGGAAGTGGTCCAACAACGAATATTATAAAGGGAGTTGTTTTCCTGGATCAGAATATTGGATATTTCTGTTATCACTATGTGGAAGGAATGGACAGTAATCTGTATATGACAAAGGATGCAGGAAAGACATTCTCGAAGGTAAAGATGGAGGCACAGGAGCTGGATAGTACAGCAGCAAACTCAGAGACGACAGCCGCCGCTGAGAATGCAACAACAGCAGCAGATCCAGAAAATAGTGATTCAAAGCTGGTGTGGGAGGATGTTTATAAGGAAGCACTGGTTCCAATCTATGATGAAAATGGAATTTTGACAGTATATCTTACACAGGGAAGTAATGGTGTATATAATAGCGGAAAGACAGCTGCAAAGTATCAGTCTACTGATAAGGGAGAAACTTGGAAATATATAGGGCAGCTAGAAATTAAGGCACAGTAATAGAATATAATAATCAGGAAGTCGATAATGAAATAAAATACATTATCGATTTCTTTTTGTATATTTATAAATTCATTCTTGAAATGTTAACCGTTCTATGATAGAATTGATTAAATTTGAGATGAAAAGGCATTTTTGTGTCTTTTTTTTTGCCTAAAACTCTCAATAGAATAGAATACGAAAGGAAACAGGTGGCATTCATGAAAGCATTTTTAATTCTTGAAGATGGAACGACTTTTACAGGAACGAGTATTGGTTCTACCCGCGAAATAATTAGTGAAATAGTCTTCAATACCTCAATGACAGGATATTTGGAGGTACTTACTGATCCTTCTTATGCAGGACAGGCAGTCACAATGACTTACCCTTTAATTGGAAACTATGGCGTATGCTATAAGGATATGGAGTCTTTAAAAGTATGGCCAGATGGTTATATTGTTAGAGAACTTTCCAGAATGCCAAGTAACTTCAGAAATGAAGATCCTATCCAGAAATTCCTTATAGATAATGATATCCCTGGTATCAGTGGTATCGATACAAGAGCCTTAACAAAAATCCTTCGTGAGAAGGGAACCATGAACGGAATGATCACAACAACGGAGTACAGTGATTTAAGTGAGATTCTTCCTAAGATTAAGGCATACTCCGTGCAGGGGGTAGTAAAGAAGGTTTCCTGTACAGAGAAGTACACATTAGAAGGAAATGGACCAAAGGTTGCTCTGATGGACTTTGGTGCAAAGAAGAATATTGCAAGATCATTAAACAACAGAGGTTGTGAAGTGATAGTTTATCCTGCGCTTACATCTGCAGAAGAAATTCTTGCAGCGAATCCAGACGGAATCATGTTATCTAATGGCCCTGGAGATCCGAAGGAATGTGTAGAAATTATTGAAGAAATCAAGAAGTTATATGCAAGTAATGTACCAATCTTTGCAATCTGTCTTGGACATCAGCTCATGGCGCTTGCAACAGGCGCAGATACACATAAGTTAAAGTATGGTCACAGAGGCGCTAATCACCCAGTTAAGGACTTAAAGACAGGTAAGGTATACATTTCCTCACAGAACCATGGATATGTGGTAGATGAGACGACACTCAATCCAGAAGTAGCAAAGTCTGCATTTGAAAATGTAAATGATAAGACCAACGAAGGCTTAGAATATATTGGAAAGAACATCTTTACTGTACAGTTCCATCCGGAAGCATGTGCAGGACCACAGGATACAGCGTACCTGTTTGACAGATTTATGGATATGATGAAGGAGGCCAAATAATGAGAGATACAAGTATTAAGAAGGTATTAGTTATCGGTTCAGGTCCAATCATCATTGGTCAGGCAGCCGAATTCGATTATGCTGGAACACAGGCATGTCGTTCATTGAAAGAAGAAGGAATTGAAGTAGTTCTGATTAATTCGAACCCAGCTACAATCATGACAGATAAGGATGTAGCAGATCAGGTATATATTGAGCCATTAACAGTTCAGGCTCTCGAGCAGATTATTTTAAAGGAGAAGCCAGACAGTATTCTGCCTACACTTGGTGGACAGGCTGGATTGAACCTTGCTATGGAAATCGCTGAAACAGATTTCTTAGAGAAGCATAATGTGAGACTGATTGGTACGACTGCGCTTACAATTAAGAAGGCAGAAGACCGTCTCATGTTCAAGGAAACTATGGAAAAGATTGGTGAGCCTTGTGCAGCATCTTTAGTTGTAAATGATGTTCCAGCCGGTGAAGCATTTGCTGCCCAGATTGGTTACCCAGTAGTACTCCGTCCAGCTTACACATTAGGTGGAAGCGGCGGTGGTATCGCTCACAACGCAATTGAGTTAAGAGAAATCTTAGAGAATGGTCTCCGTCTTTCACGAGTTGGAGAAGTACTTGTTGAGCGTTGCATCGCTGGATGGAAAGAAATCGAGTACGAAGTAATGCGTGATAGCAACGGAACCTGTATTACCGTATGTAACATGGAGAACATTGACCCAGTTGGTGTTCATACAGGTGATAGTATCGTTGTAGCACCATCACAGACTCTTTCAGATAAGGAATACCAGATGCTTCGTACATCTGCGTTGAATATTATTGATGAATTAGGAATTACAGGTGGATGTAATGTACAGTATGCATTAAATCCAGACAGCTTTGAGTACTGTGTAATCGAAGTTAATCCTCGAGTAAGCCGTTCATCAGCATTGGCTTCCAAGGCAACAGGATATCCGATTGCCAAGGTTGCAGCCAAGATTGCGTTGGGATATACATTAGATGAAATCAAGAATGCCATTACAGGTAAGACTTATGCCAGCTTCGAGCCAGCATTGGATTACTGTGTTGTGAAGATGCCTAGACTGCCATTTGATAAGTTTATTGCAGCGAAGAGAACACTGACAACTCAGATGAAGGCAACTGGTGAAGTTATGAGTATTGCCAATAACTTCGAGGGCGGTCTGATGAAGGCAATTCGTTCATTAGAGCAGCATGTAGACAGCTTGATGTCATATGACTTCACAGGACTTTCTGATGATGAATTATTAGAAGATTTAGCAGTTGTAGATGATAGAAGAATCTGGAAGATTGCAGAAGGATTAAGAAGACATATTTCTCCTGCTAAGATGCATGAAATCACAAAGATTGACTTGTGGTTCATTGATAAGCTTGCAATCATCGTTGAGATGGAAAATGCATTGAAGAGAGGACCTTTAACAAAGGAACTTTTAACAGAAGCAAAGAGAATTGAATTCCCTGATAATGTCATCGGAGAATTGACAGGACATACAGAAAAAGAGATTAAAGAATTAAGAAACGAATATAACATTCATGCTGCATTTAAAATGGTTGATACCTGTGCAGCAGAGTTTGCAGCATCTACTCCTTATTACTATTCAGTATATGGCAGTGAGAATGAAGCAATCGAGACAAAGGATAAGAAGAAAGTCCTTGTATTAGGATCTGGTCCTATCCGTATTGGTCAGGGTATCGAGTTCGACTTCTGCTCTGTACATTGTACATGGGCATTTGAGAAGGCTGGATATGAAACAATCATTATCAATAACAATCCAGAGACAGTTTCTACTGACTTTGATATTGCTGATAAGCTTTACTTCGAGCCATTGACAGCAGAAGATGTAGAGAGCATCGTAGAATTCGAGAAGCCAGATGGTGCAGTTGTTCAGTTCGGTGGACAGACAGCAATCAAGCTGACAGAAGATTTAATGAAGATGGGTGTTCCAATTCTTGGAACTAAGGCAGAGGATGTAGATGCTGCCGAAGATAGAGAGTTATTCGATAAGATTCTGGAAGAATGTGAAATTCCAAGAGCAAAGGGTGATACTGTTTATACAGTTGACGAAGCACTTGAAGTAGCAAACAGACTGGGTTACCCAGTGCTTGTAAGACCTTCTTACGTACTTGGTGGACAGGGCATGCAGATAGCAGTATCGGATGAAGATGTTGTTGAATACATGGAAATCATCAATAGAATCAGACAGGATCATCCAATCCTTGTAGATAAGTATCTCATGGGTAAGGAAATCGAAGTTGATGCCATCTGTGATGGAGAAAATATACTGATTCCAGGTATCATGGAGCATATCGAAAGAGCCGGTATCCACTCAGGAGACAGTATTTCTGTATATCCTGCAAAGTCACTGACTCCAAGAATCACAGATATGATTGCTGAGTATACAGCAAGACTTGCAAGAGCACTTCATGTAAAGGGTATGATTAACATTCAGTTTATCGTATTCCAGGATCAGGTATATGTAATCGAAGTTAATCCTCGTTCAAGCCGTACAGTACCATACATCAGCAAGGTAACTGGTATTCCAATTGTTCAGCTTGCTACAAAGATTATTACAGGAGCAAAGATTACAGACTTAGGATATGAGCCAGGTCTTCAGCCAGCCGCTGATTACTATGCAATCAAGATGCCAGTATTCTCATTTGAGAAGATTAGAGGCGCTGATATCAGCTTAGGACCAGAAATGAAGTCAACAGGTGAATGCCTTGGTATTTCACCAGACTTTGATGAAGCATTATTTAAGGCATTCCAGGGAGCAGGAATCAATCTTCCACATCACAAGCAGATTATTATGACACTCAGTGATGCAGACAAGGAAGATGGTATAGATATTGCACAGAGATTTGAGAAGCTTGGTTACAAGATTTATGCTTCAAGAGGAACAGCAAAGGTTCTTAAGGAGCATGGAGTAAATGCAATCCAGGTTAACAAGATTGGACAGGAAGCACCAACACTCTTAGACTTACTCTTAGAGCATAAGATTGATCTTGTAATTGATACACCAGAAACAGGTGTTGAGCATGCAAGAGATGGTTTCTTAATCAGACGTACAGCAATCGAAACAGGTGTACACTGCTTAACAAGCTTAGATACAGCACATGCCCTGATTTCAAGTTTAGAGCATGCATTTAATAATTCTGAATTATCAATCATCGATATTGCAAAGATTGATACGAAAGGCTAAGCACGGATAGAACAATATCTGGTAGAAATAATATCTGATGGAAATAACATAAAAAGACCAGCGTGAAATGTTGTAAATTTCATGCTGGTCTTTTTGTGCGCCTGACGAGCGCTGTGAACGAATTAACTAAACAA
>JAQUVV010000199.1 GCA_028693195.1 Lachnospira sp. | reverse complement strand
TCTGTTTGTTGTACAAATTTATCTCATTGAATGCTTTTAGATATAAAGAAACAGCGAATAAACAAAATGTTTATTCGCTGTAAAAAAATCTTTATGCAAGTATCATCCTTATCTAAATGACATTGCCCTTAAAGGATGTGCTTTTTGTTTTGCCCAGGAAAACCTTGCTCAGAAGCTCATTACTTCCTTGATTTCTCTAGATTTGAATGTTTCATTGTAAAATGTTTCTTCTATTTAAATTCGGCACCTCAAGTGTCGGTAGAACTAATCTTTGAAACGATGTCCCTGTCGCCACTGTTGCCCAATAGATTGCATCAAAGAAGTTTCCAAACGAATCTGGCTCCACATTAAATACAATCAATGCTGAAATCACAATATATGCAACTGCCAACGTACAAACAGCCATCAATGGTTCTTTTTGATTCTTCATCACATTTACAATTAACTCAATACTCTTAGAGTACCTAAACAACTTAACCACACGAAACACTCTGAACACCCTAAATGTTCTAAATAGTCTCAATACTCTAAGTACCTTAAGTCCTCCCGACAACAATGTCAATGAAGGCAATATCGAAAGCAAATCAATAATTGCCATAAATGTAAGCGGATACTCCAAAAATGACTTCCATTGTTTTTTCAATTTAAAGTCAGATGTTATCCACCTAAATATGTAATCTACTATAAATATTACACATGCTATCTTGTCTGCCAAGACAAAAAGGCTGTATGTGTTTTTAAATGCCAACGGAATCAAACTAATGAAAATTACAATCATCATACAAACATCATAAATTGATGATAATATCATTCCATCCTGTGACGGTTCTATAATCTCGTATATCTTCTTTCTCATGCATTTGTTCCCCTCTAATTACATTACAAACATTATATCACATAAATCATTGCTATTCATTAATCATTCTGTTAAGTACTTTTGAGTATAACATGGTATGTACCCGTTGGTATCCATTTAACTACTCGATAAAAACAATAGAGTTCTGCTCTTTCATGTCCACATCAGTAATGCATTGGAGTCCAAAAAATGCCATAACATCAAAATAAAGTTTGCTAAAACTTGAAAATGCAGAAATCTCACCAAAGATTCCCGCATTTATGTTTGAATTTTAAATTGTGCAAATCATGCATAAATCAACTTTCCTTTAGCTTCTGGAACTTCTCTTCCTATTAACTTCGCAGTTTCAATCCACTCCTCTATTACTTTTTCAGATTGATTCAGCGCTTCTTCTATCGTAGCCCCATCTGCCATACACCCTGCAAGTTCTGGAATCTCCGCTATAAACTTCTGATCCTCATCAGACCAATATATTATTCTTTCATACTTATACATACTATACCTCCAACTCATACTGATAAATCAAGTTGCGTATTTGTTTTACTTGATATGCCTTCGCTTTACTTCCGTCCGGCTGAATATTAACAATTTCATCCACATTCTCATTCCAATAAATAAAATGATCCCCTTTAACCCTATAATGAAAGCCTAACACAGATAATATTTTTTGTAAATCCGAAAAACGAATATTACTATCCTGTGTACCGCTCATTATAGCAAACATAATTTTATCATTTGTTGCCATAGGTGTTTTCCCCTTTTCAATTTTATGTTGATATTTCTGCACGATGTATATGCATCCGATTAAATTAGATATATCTTACGATATTTAGAACTCTTACAGATTATACTACTAATAATAATATATATTCAAGTATTGATTAACATGTGTATTCCGGATTATTACAGCCTGTGCGTATATTTCACTTGCAGTGCAACCGTCTCATCCTTCTATACATTTCATTAGTTATCATAGATAGAACCGCAGTATAAATATACTGCGGTTCTCATCATTATTTTAAATTATCTATTGCATATTGAGCCTCTTCTGCCGTAAATTGTTCACCATATTCTGATATTAGCTGATCATATATTGCTGCTGGAGACATACTCATTTCCGTTTGATAAGTCTGAGCCTTTTTCAACGCATTTTCACTCCAATTAACATCCAAATTATCCACTGCATATTGAGCAGCTTCTGGTGTGTATTTTTCACCATATTCTGATGTTAACTGGTTATATAACCCCTGTTTAGACATATGCATTGTATCAGAATATTGTTTTGCCTTGTTCAATGCTGTTTTATATTCTATTGGCACAGATGATGCGGTGGAATTAATCTCAGTTGATATCTCAGAGCCAACCGATGTTGACGTTGACGTTGATATTGAAGAGGGATCTTTCTTTTCACTTTGAACACCACCAACACTTCCAATTATAGCTATTATAATAATAACCCCAAGTATAATTGGCCATTTTTTCTTTTTTCCTTTGTTTTCCTTACTCATGTTTTCATCCTCCAAAATTTATTATAATAAGCCAATCTGGCATTATTATTGAATATTCTCTTGTATGTTTTAATTTGTAAATCTTACTTTATCCTACTTAGTAGTATATCATAATATTATATCTTATTCAATCATATAATATTCGATAGAAAGTGAGGTATTGTATGAAACCATTAAAAGAAAAAGTAAGCATCACACTTGACGATGATGTGATAAAAAAGATAAAAGAACTCGCTGAAGAAGATGATAGAAACTTCTCACAATATATCAATCTTGTTCTTAGAGAGTGGATTAAAAATCATCAATAGTTAAGTCCTTTCTTGTCATTCAACTAACTGCAGGCTATGTAAATATATTTCACAAGACATAACAAAAGGCACATACCAAAATTTTCTGGTACATGCCCTATCTTCTCTATTCTATTTTTATGCAAAGTTCACTAATAATGCTGGTACGACCTTTCTACATCCCATTATCCCCTTGACCAATTAATATATAATATTCCTCTTATTATTCATTAGTATTTTTGTTTATCGAAAATCCAATTTCTTATATAATAATAAAAACCTCTTACACATAATATGTAAGAGGTTTACCCAGTGCAGTCGGCGGGACTTGAACCCGCACGAGCGCAATGCTCACTAGATCCTTAGTCTAGCGCGTATGCCAATTCCGCCACGACTGCTTATTTATTATAACGCTGTGCGACTCACAACGCTTGATTATAATAACAAAGACGTCTATCTTTGTCAACAACTTTTTTCAAAATTTTCAAATTTTTTCACACAATTAAACAAATCAATCGAAACCAAATGAAAATTAATAATATATATATTATAAAGCAAATCAAGTAAGCTCAAAAGGAATGACGGGAGTCGAACCCGTCATCCTTCTTCTAGCATTATAATAAGCCTAATTCAAGAATTCATTAAATTCCTCAATATAGTTTCAGCTTCCTATTTTTCATCACAAACTTGTACTTACAATCTTATAATAAGACCGCTCTGTAATCGCAAACACAATTGCATAAATCAGACAGAATATGAATACGGTCGCCAATGTACAGATCAGGAATAAATCCGTATTTCCCAATGCAAGCATCGCAAGAATCATCTTAATAATTCGGAAAGAAACCAGCACATGAATCGTCGCCATCACTAACGGCATAAAGAACACCATCAACACCTGACTTCGGATGGTCTTTTTCACCTCTGCTTTGCTCATGCCTACCTTCTGCATGATTTCGAATCGTTCCTTATCCTCATAGCCTTCTGAAATCTGCTTATAGTAGATAATCAGAACCGTTGCCATCAAGAACAGTGCACCTACAAACATTCCGATAAATAAGAATCCTCCATACATCTGGTGAAATTCCTCTCGCATCTCATATCGACTGTCTGAATAGATCGTAATTCCTTCGACATCCAATGCTGCAAGTTCTCCATTCAATCTCCTGCTATCCGCCTCCGACAGATTCGTGTTAAACTGTACAGAATAATCATAGCTTATGGTCATCTTCTTATTGGCCACTTCTTCTCCACCAGTTTCTCGTGCTGTATGAATCAAATCAAACAGTTCATCTTCGTCCGATACCATTACAGCATAGCATGAAATCATGCTTTCATAATTTTCAAATCCAAGCTTTGCATTTTCATTCTTTTTGATTTTTTCCTTTACTTGATATGAAAATGTTTTTCCTTCGGTAGAAATCTCCAGACTGTTCGAATCAAATCCGTCCTTGTTGTAAACAACCACTTCACCCTTATTCAGCTGATAATGACTTCCCTCCAAGCGGTTATAGTCTGCGATTGTCATCGCCAGACATACCATTGTACGATCTGAATATCCATCCATCAGATTCGCATCCGGCACGATTGCGAATTGATTCTTTGCGTCATTCATCTCACCAAACGAAGTCATCGATTGAATTGCTGAATAATCGCTGATTTCTGTATGATAATTCTTTAAAATATCTGCCACAGCCACATCCACTCTTTGTACGTCTGCAGAATCTGACATATGAGCGACCAGATTGATTTCGCTGGGATACCCGCTATTTAAAGCATCCTCCATCCCCAGATACATCGAAACTGTCGTTGACACACTGACCAGCACCATTGTAGACAGAATACAGATATTTGCAAGTCCCACTGCGTTCTGCTTCATTCTATAAAGCATACCTGACACGCTAGTAAAATGCTTTGTCTGATAGTAAAACTTTTTATTTCTTCTCAAAAGCTTAATGAGCGCGATACTTCCTGATGTAAACAGACAGTAGGTTCCAATAATAACCAGAATTACTGCACCAAAGAAGAAATTGACCGCAGCCAGTGGTGATTTTGCCAGCTGTGCAAATGCATAACCGCTCCCCATAGTCGCCAAACCAATTAACGTAAGCACAATCTTCGTCTTTGGTTCCTTCTCACCAATCTGTTCACCATGCACCAGTTCAATGGGATTTGTCAGATGAATTCTGGCAAGATTATAAAACAAAATTGCCACAAAAATTCCAGCCGTTAACAAAGCTGTATTTACCAGTGCCTTCAGAGGTACCTGAAATCCTGGAATCTCACTGGAACCCAGCAATTTAAACAGCAGTAAGAACATCAGCTTCCCAAAAAGGATTCCTAATAGTATTCCCACCACCAGACTGATTACACCTGTAAACAATGTCTCAAAAGACATCATTCTTCCAATGTGTCTCTTCTCCATGCCTAGAATGTTATACAGGCCAATCTCCTTGTGCCTTCTCTTAATCAGAAAACTGTTAGTATAAAACAGAAATATCACAGCAAATATACCTGTAACCCAGAGTCCGATTCCAAGAAACATAATCACATTCTCACAGTGGTTCATATTCTTTACATTTTCATTATA
>JAQUVV010000198.1 GCA_028693195.1 Lachnospira sp. | reverse complement strand
GTTCTGTTGCTTCTTTTCTCCCTAATGTAGGCAGTGTCCCTGTTACCACAACAGTCAGTCCTTCCAGCTTGTTAGATGCATTTTCTGCGACTGTCATCGTCGTATTCACACCTGATTCAATCAATGATTCCAGAATTTTTGCATTGACAGGATTATCAAAGAATTCTCGAATGCAGACAGCGGTGATTTCACCGATATCATTGATTGCCTGCAAATCCTCCAATGATGCCTTTGACAGTTCTTCAATAGATGCAAAATGCTTCATAATCGTCTTTGCAGTGGTCTTTCCTACGTTTCGAATTCCCAATCCAGCAAGAAGTCTTGTAGGCTCATTGGTCTTAGAATTCTCAATAGCAGCCAATACCTTATCTGTATTCTTATCTTTTCCGATAATCTTCTTCTCTACCAGCTCATCTCTGCGCTCTTTTAAATGATAAATATCTGCATAATCCTTCACATACCCATTCTGAACCAGTGCTTCTACCAAAGATTCCCCCAGTCCCATAATATTCATGCAATTTAATGATGCAAAATAAGCAACTGTTCGAACAAGCTGCGCTGCGCAGGCAGTATTAACACAACGAATATCTGCCGTATCTTCTTCCCTGATCAATGTCGACCCACATACTGGACAAACCATAGGTGCTTCAAATACATTTTCTGGCTCATCTACACAGCCATTGAGCTTCGGAATAATTTCACCACTCTTAAACAGCTTGTATGCGCCGCCAAGACCAACCTTCATCTCTGTAATATAATCCTGATTATGCAATGTTGCTCTAGATACACTTGTTCCACAAAGACGTGCTGCCTTTCCTGTCTCCTTGTCATGGAACACTCCCGTAAATGTCAGCTTACCTGTTCGCCCAACATCCACAATAATATCATCCATAACGACTACCCGTTCTTCTGGTGGGTACTTATATGCAATATGTCCACTGGAATACTTGCTGCCTGACGGAAAGCTTGAACGCAAAGCCACATCATCAATCTTTACAACTGCACCATCTATATCGTATTCCAAGTCTTCTCTCATCTCTGCAATAGCATCTATCGCTGCAATCACTTCATCTGCTGTCTCACATAGAAAATGCTTTACAGTTGGCACTCCTTTTTCTTGCAGAAAATTCATGCCTCCCACATGGCTCTTGGTTAATTCTTCTGGCCCCTGCTGGACATTAAAAATGAACATACGAAGTCCACGTTCCTTTGTAATCGTTGGATCTAACTGTCTTAAAGTTCCTGCCGCCAGATTTCTTGGATTAGCTGCCAGCTTTTTTCCATTCTCTTCCTGAAGCTCATTGAACTTTTCAAAGCTTTCATGACTCATATACACTTCTCCACGAAGCTGCATGGATTCATATGGAAGATCAATTACTCGAATCACATCTGGAATTACCAATGCATTTGCAGTCACATCCTCACCAATTAAACCATCCCCACGAGTTTCCGCCAATGTCAGGTGTAACTTATCATCCTCACCCTTCTCATAACGAAGTGTCATAGACAGACCATCTATCTTCGTCTCCACTGAGAATTTACAATTTGGATACATAGCATGTACCTTGTCCACCCATGCTGTCACATCCTCTTTATGAAAAACGTCCTCTATGGAAAGCATGGGAACGTCGTGAGTAATCTTCACTCCCGCCTCTCTCTTTGCTATTCCACCAATCTTCTGTGATGGAGAATCTGGCGTAATCCAATCTGGATGTTCTTTTTCCGCTTCTTTTAACTGAATCATCAACTGGTCATATTCATAATCACTGATTTCCGGTTCGTCCTGATTGTAGTAAAGATCCATGTGATAATTGATTGTTTCCTGTAATTTTTTATATTCTTCGAAATTCATATACATTTCCCCATTCTTATTTCCTTCATAACTGTTCTCATAATCAATGTAACATTTCTAGAAGTCTCTGATACTCCTGCATTGTC
This sequence comes from Lachnospira sp., assembly GCA_028693195.1. Classification (GTDB taxonomy): domain Bacteria; phylum Bacillota; class Clostridia; order Lachnospirales; family Lachnospiraceae; genus Lachnospira. The sequence goes on along the minus strand of JAQUVV010000198.1, from coordinate 3,303 downwards.
ACATCTCGATATTCACCTGTCTTTAAATCTCCAAGCTCAATATTCATAATACGAACACGCTTCAACTTGGTCACTTGATAACCGCATGCTGCACACATTCGCCTAATCTGACGGTTCAATCCCTGTGTCAGAATAATACGAAATGTTTTCTCGGAAATTTTCTCCACTTTGCATTTGTTGGTTGTTCTATCCAACTCTTCCAGATAGATTCCACCTGACATCTTTCTGATAAATTCAGAATTGACTGTTTTATTCACAGTTACAATATACTCTTTCTCATGTCCATTCACAGACCGCAAAATCTGATCCATAATCTCACCGTTATTGGTCATCAATATTAAGCCTTCGGAATCCTTGTCCAATCGGCCAATGGGATAAATACGTCTGGAATATCCTATAAAATCAACGATATTATTATCTCCCTGTTTATCCGTTGTCGTACATACAATCCCTACCGGTTTATTGAATGCCAACAGCACTTTCTTTTCCTCTTCCTGCACAGGTCTTCCATCCACACAGACTTCATCCCCATCAGAAATCTTCATTCCCATAACCGCGATATTTCCGTTAATCGTAATTCTTCCCTCTTCTACCATTCTATCCGCCTCACGTCTGGAACATACACCTGCGGCACTCAGATACTTATTAATTCTTGTCTCCATGGCACTCTCCACTTCCAAAACATTGTTCTTATTTTACCAAATGTAACGTACACATGCAATGTAAACGTAATTTCTTCATTGTTTTATTTAAGAAATTACGTTCCATTTATGAGCGATGACAGTCCAGATAAAAATGTAAAATATATTTTTGAAAAAGTTTGTGTTAAATTATTGACAATATATCACAAATGTACTATGATGTGCTTGTTAATAAATTATCAATCATGGAACAAGAAGAAAAATCCTCTCTTCGATAGAGGGGAAGTTCTAAATAAAAGAACTGGATTTTGCTTCGCAAAAATAAGGAGGACTAAAATGGCACAAAAAAATGTTGAAAAAGAAAAATTTTCACCAATCGACTCTGTCGAAGCTCTCGAAAAAAGAATTCAAGAGGTTCGTGACGCACAGAAAATCTTCTCCACTTACACACAGGAACAGGTGGATAAAATTTTCACTGCTGCTTCTATCGCTGCAAACAAGGCAAGAATTCCTCTTGCAAAGCTGGCAGTTTCCGAAACAGGTATGGGCGTTGTAGAAGATAAAGTAATCAAGAATCATTTTGCATCAGAATACATCTATAACACATACCGTGATACACAGACTTGTGGTGTTCTTGAGGAGGATAAATCCTTTGGTATCAAAAAGATTGCAGAACCTATCGGTGTCGTATGTGCCGTAATTCCTACCACAAACCCAACTTCTACCGCTATCTTTAAGACTTTAATCAGCTTAAAGACTCGAAACGGAATCATTATCAGTCCACATCCACGTGCAAAGGAATGTACTATTGCCGCAGCCAAGGTTGTTTTAGACGCTGCTGTTGAGGCTGGTGCTCCTGCTGGAATCATTAGCTGGATTGATGTTCCTTCACTGGAATTAACCAATACGCTGATGAAAGAAGCAGACATTATTCTTGCGACTGGTGGTCCTGGTATGGTAAAGGCAGCATATTCTTCTGGAAAGCCTGCCCTTGGTGTTGGTGCGGGAAATACTCCTGCTGTCATCGATGAATCTGCAGATGTCATCTTAGCAGTCAATTCCATTATTCATTCAAAAACATTTGATAATGGTATGATCTGTGCTTCAGAGCAGTCAGTCATCGTTGACAAGAGTCTTTACAAAGAAGTAAAGGCTGAATTCACAGCTCGTGGATGCCACTTCTTAACAAAGACCGAACTCGATAAAGTAAGAAAAACAATCTTGATCAATGGTGCATTGAATGCAAAAATCGTTGGTCAGAGTGCATATAAAATCGGCCAGCTCGCTGGCATTACGGTTCCCGAAGCAACAAAGATCTTAATAGGAGAAGTCACTTCTGTTGATCTTTCTGAGGAATTTTCCCATGAGAAGCTCTCTCCTGTCCTTGCTATGTATAAGAGCGAAAATTTTGAGGACGCTATTGACAAAGCAAGTCACTTAATCGCTGATGGCGGCTACGGACATACTTCTTCATTATATATTAATGTGGAACCAAACCAGGAAAAAATCGCTGCATTTTCTGAAGCTATGAAGACTTGCAGAATTCTCATTAATACACCTTCTTCACAGGGCGGTATCGGTGATATCTATAACTTTAAGATGACACCTTCCCTCACACTTGGTTGTGGTTCATGGGGTGGAAATTCTATTTCCGAAAATATTTCTGTGAAGCATTTATTAAACGTAAAGACTGTTGCTGAGAGGAGAGAAAATATGCTGTGGTTCAGAGCCCCTGAAAAGGTATACTTTAAGAAGGGCTGTCTTCCAGTTGCCCTTGATGAATTAGGAAATGTAATGGATAAGAAGAAAGTATTCATCGTAACTGATCAGTTCTTATATAAGAATGGCTACACAAAATGTGTTACTGATAAGTTAGATTCAATGGGAATCCAGCATACAACATTCTATAATGTTGCTCCAGATCCAACTTTAGCATGTGCCGAAGAAGGTACTGCTGCTATGCGTCTCTTCGAGCCTGACTGCATCATTGCAATCGGTGGTGGTTCTGCTATGGATGCAGGTAAGATTATGTGGGTAATGTATGAGCATCCAGAAATTGACTTCATGGATATGGCAATGCGTTTCATGGATATCAGAAAGAGAATTTATACTTTCCCTAAGATGGGCGAGAAAGCATACTTTATTGCTGTTCCTACTTCATCAGGTACAGGTTCAGAGGTAACACCTTTCGCAGTTATTACAGATGAGAAATCTGGAATTAAGTATCCTCTTGCAGATTACGAATTGATGCCTAAGATGGCAATTATCGATGCTGATATGATGATGAATCAGCCAAAGGGTCTGACTTCTGCATCAGGTATTGATGCATTGACACATGCATTAGAGGCTTACGCTTCTATTATGGCAACGGACTACTCAGATGGTCTTGCTTTAAAGGCAATGAAGAATATCTTCACTTATCTTCCTGCTGCTTATAATAATGGCGCACACGATGCTAAGGCTCGTGAAATGATGGCAAATGCTTCTACTATGGCTGGTATGGCTTTCGCCAATGCATTCCTTGGACTCTGCCACTCTATGGCTCATAAGCTTGGTGCATATCATCATCTTCCACATGGTATTGCAAATGCTATCCTGATTACAGACATTATGCGTTACAATGCTGCTGAAGTTCCTACCAAGATGGGTACCTTCCCACAGT
>JAQUVV010000197.1 GCA_028693195.1 Lachnospira sp. | reverse complement strand
AATTGCTCGAAGCAGCGCACAACTGACATTATATAACATCAATATGGTCATTCCAGCAAACACAATAAAGATATAGTCATAAGCCTCAGCAGCAAGATGTTCCGGCGTATTCAACGCGACTAATAATGGACGCAAAAAAATAAGCACTAATATGGTCAGACCAATTGAAATCATCATGCCATACTTTAGTGCCGAAGCAACGGTTCTTTTTAATTTCTTTATATTGCCAGCTCCAAAATACTGAGCTGCAATCACTGCAAATCCATTGGTCAAGCCCTGTAAGAATCCTATGACCAACGTATATATCGAGTTCGTGGAACCAACTGCAGCCAGTGAACGTTCTCCAAGAACCTGGCTAACAATCTTCGTATCAACCAGATTATATGTCAGCTGCAGCAAATTCCCAATCATAATTGGAATTGCAAATGCCAGAATCAATCTGGTGATACTTCCCTTTGTTAAATCTTTCATAAAATCTCCATACTAGATCAATATGTCTTATAACATATCATTTTCTATATAAGAATGTAATTTCTAATTACTACTGTCCAAGATACTCATCCATCATTTCAGAAACCTCTTCGTATTCCTGATTCAATGATACGGCAAGTTCTCCATAAAGAAGCTTTCTTGCAGTCAACAGCATTCTGCTGTCTGCTGATTTCATCTTTCTTAAATCCTTTGCACGTTCATTCTTAATATTGTACAAACCTCTGATCAAGTGCATCAACTGCAAAGCATCCTGTGATTTCACCATCTCATCATACTGGAATGCTACAACTTTCTCATTCAATGCATCATCTGTTCTACAATTCTTTGCGCGTTCAACAAGCTTGTTCGCATCACTTTCTGTCATTACCGTTCTCATCAAAACCTTATTGCTCTTTACAGGTGAATAGATTAATCCTTTACTGTCATACACTGGTTGAAGAAAATAGTACTCTCCGTCTATTCCTTTAATTGGTGGCTTTGCAATTTGTTCTACAACACATACGCCTATAACTCCGTATACCACCTTATCATTTAACTCAAACATATCGTACTCCTCTTCCTTCCTCACTAAAAAAACTGCCTCAGTAGCAGACTTCTAAAAGAAATCCCTTATGAAGCAGTTCATGTAATCATCTTATTGCAACTATGTAGCAGATTAATATAGATTAACCTTTCCTGCAATATTACCATTGGCAACATAATAGCAGGCATTGTCTTCCGGCTTCAAATACATCTTTAAATCCTTCACAACAATATTCTGTTCTTTACAATCATCTAAAACTCTTGTAACAAGCGTCTCTTCATCCACCTGATTCTCATAATACTGAATGAATAATTCTTTTGTCATAGATGTTTTCTTAGGTGCTGCCTTTTTTGTTGCTGTTGCAGGTTTCTTTGCTACAGCTGCTTTCTTCACTGCTGGCTTCTTGGCTGCAGGTTTCTTCGCAGCTGGTTTTGCTGTAGGATTCTTGACTGCAGGTTTTTCTGCTGCTTTTACTTCTGTCTTCACATCTGTTTTCTTAGCTTCTACCTTTGCATCTGCCTGAACAACTTTTGCTGTCTCATTTTTTACTTCTGTCTTCTTCACTGTTGTCTTTGGAGCTGCTTTAGGAGTTGCAGTTTTCTTCACTGCTGGCTTCTTAGTCTTCTTAGGTTCCTCAGTCTTCTTATCTGTTGTACCACCAAAAATTTCGTCCATCTCCATCACTCTACCTCCTCATGAAAATTAACAAGTTAAAAAATCTTTTATGCTATCAACTGCTTTTTCCTCATCAGAACCCTCAGCTGATATAACCACTTCCATGCCCTTTTTCAATCCGAATGCCATAATTCCCATTAAGCTCTTAGCATTAATATTCTTTCCATTACTGATAATTTCAATATGGCTATCATACTTGCATGCTGTCTGAACAAGCTCTGCAATTGGATTCTTATGATTCTTTTCAATGTCTGCTACTTCTACTGTTAATGTCATAGTTTTAACATCCACCCTTAATCTTATTATAATTATATCTGTCATTCACTATATCAATGACATATAAATTACTTTTCAAAATATACTCTATTGTGGTTTAGAAGTCAACCTTAAACGCTCAAATTTAGCATTTTACCTAAAATTCCAAAGAAAAACCTTATGGAAACCTACAATTTTTTATCAGCAAATCCCCATTGATATAATTGCAGCATCTGATCATCTAATTGCTCTGAAGGCTCATATTCCTGAATCAATTCTATCAGCTTCTGTACATGTGAATCCTCTGTCACAAAGCTTTCAGCTTTCATAAGTACATCTTTCTTTAATTGAGCCATTGACTCAATTGCTTCTGCCTTCTCGCAGCCTGCTTGACTAGATAAAATCCCAAGGGCATAAGCAAGTTCATAATTTCCAGTCATTCTTGCATTCTCAAATCCACACTTAATCTGAACCGCCTGCTTTGCTAATTCCAGTACCATCGTTTTCTCCCAAATGCTGCTTTCATGCACTTCACAGCTTTTTTATTCATTGATTTCTCTTTGTTAATTATATAACTAATTATAGTAAATTTCAACTTGAATTTTTTTATAAGTTATAAATCCTCAACTATGCATTTAACTCGCTCTTAAACTCTCTTATATAATCATCTACCACTTGCGCTGAATAATCACTGCCTTCTAACAGCCTAATAAAGTGTGAACCCACAATTGCCCCATCAATGAATTCCTTTAATGGAAGCACATCTTCTGCATTACGAATACCAAAGCCCATCATGACTGGAATCTTACTTACGCGCTTAACTTCTGCAAGATATTCCTTAATATGATCATGGAAATGTGCGCCATTTCCAGTGACCCCCATCTGAGATACGCAGTAAACAAACCCTCTTGCCTGATTTAAAATCATTGGAATTCGATCCTTTGAAACTGGAGACACCAGTTCAATGAGAATTGGTGCATTTTCATTTGCCTCAATACTCTGACGCAGCTCTCCCTGCTCTTCGAATGGTAAATCTGGAATAATCAATCCATCAACCCCACATTCTGCACATTTGTCCACGAATGCATCAATCCCATAATGCATCACCGTATTGTAATACATCATAAATACAACTGGAACTTGTGCGCCATCTTCACGCACTCTTTTCATGGAAGTAAAAATCTTTGTAAGATTTGTTCCATTCTGAATGGAACGATAAGATGCATCCTGAATCACCGGACCATCTGCCACTGGATCTGAGAATGGAATGCCTAATTCAATCACATCCACTCCTGCCTGTTCCTGCACATGAATCAGTTCCTCTGTTTTTTTCATATCAGGAAGTCCTGCAGTCATATATGTAATAAATGCTTTCTTTCCCTGTTCCTTTAATTTTTCCATACGCGCTTCAATTCTATTCATTATTTATTTGTCTCCTCTCCATTTAAATATTTTTCAACTGTGTGAACATCTTTATCGCCACGTCCTGACAGACACATGACAATAATCTGATCCTTTGTCATGTTCTTTGCCATTTTGAACACATGTGCCAATGCATGTGCACTCTCAATTGCTGGAATAATACCTTCCATCCGGCACAGTTCCATCAACGCATCCATTGCTTCTTGATCTGTAATCGATACATATTCTGCTCTGCCAGTCTTTTTCAGATATGCATGTTCCGGTCCAACTCCTGGATAATCCAAGCCAGCGGAAATGGAATGTGCCAGTTCAATGTTACCATCATCATCCTGTAACAGGTATGTTTTCATTCCATGAAGAACTCCTGGCTTTCCAAGCGCCATGGCACTTGCATGTTTCCCTGTCTCAACACCAAGTCCACCAGCTTCAACACCAACCAGTTTTACAGATGGTTCATCAATAAAATCTGCGAACATGCCTATAGAGTTCGAACCTCCTCCAACACATGCTGTTACCACATCTGGAAGTCTGCCTTCTTTCTCTAAAATCTGTTTCTTTGCCTCTGTACTAATGATTCGCTGAAATGCTTTGACCATTTTCGGATATGGATGTGGACCTACTGCTGAACCAATTACATAAAATGTATCTTCCGCCCGTTCAGCCCATGTCCGGATTGCCTCATTTGTTGCATCCTTTAATGTTGCACTTCCTGTTGTCACAGATTCTACCTTAGCTCCAAGCATTTCCATACGAAACACATTTAACTGCTGGCGTTCAATATCTTCAGCACCCATATAAACAGTACATTCCATATTAAAAAGTGCCGCACCCGTCGCAGTTGCAACGCCATGCTGTCCTGCTCCTGTTTCCGCAATCACTTTTGTCTTTCCCATTCTCTTTGCAAGAAGAATCTGACCAATTACGTTATTAATCTTATGTGCTCCTGTATGGTTCAAATCCTCTCTTTTCAAGTAAATCTTTGTGCCGTATTTTTCACTTAGTCGTTCTGCATAATAAAGTGGTGTTTCTCTTCCCACATACTCCTTCAGATAATAGTGATATTGTCTGATAAATTCTGGATCAGCCATCGCCTCATCGAATGCCTTTTCTAATTCTTGCAGCGTGTTCATCAACGATTCCGCCACGAACTGTCCACCAAATTCTCCATAATACTTACTTCCTGCCATTTTTCTTTCCTCCATATTTAATTTCTTTCTGATTTTTGAGCCGTTATGAACTGCTCTAATAAACGAATATACTAATTCAGGATCTTTTCCAGTTCCATCAGGCATTTCCACACCAGAGCTGACATCAACAGCTACTGGTTGGAAAATCCGAACTGCGTCTGATACATTTGTGATATTCAATCCTCCAGCCACAATCAACCTTTTCGATAAATCTCCATGTACAACAGCTTCCACTTTCTCCAACACACAACGAATATTCTCCCACGAAAATGTTTTACCCTCTCCTGGAGAACCTGCATCGAGAAGAACATATGCTGCCTTTTTCAACTTTAGTGCTTCTGTTACCATACCTGCAATCTGTTCTTCATCCATATCCTCTTTCACATTTAATGCGCGAATCAGCGGAATCTGGCTTTGATCATATACTGAATCTGATAAATTCCCATGAACTTGAAGATAATCAAACCCCGCAGCTTCAATTTCCTGCAATTGTTCGTTGGTAGGATTTACTGTCACTGCAACTGTTTTAATGTCCGATTTTTTCAATTCGTATATCAAATGTTTTGCTTGCGCGATTTGTATATTTCTTTTACTCTTCGGATAATACAACACCATGCCCGCCAAATCTGCTTCGCTTTTAATCACTGACTCTACGTCCTTCATAGAACGTAGTCCACAGATTTTCACCTTCGTCTCATTCTGATTTTCTTCATTTAAACCAG
>JAQUVV010000010.1 GCA_028693195.1 Lachnospira sp. | reverse complement strand
GATTATGGATTCACAGCTGGTGATTGAGACGGAACCTGAGAAGGTGGAAACCAAAGGTGCAACCAAAGAGGCAACGGTCTAGGAAGATGCAATTTCTGACCAAAAAACTTCCAAATGAACGTCATCCAGAGAAAAACTTCCAAATTGGTTGACATTCTTCATTAGTGTGCTATAATACATTAAAGTTTAACAGTTTAATGCTTTAAAGCGGAAAGCTAAACTGGAAGAATAATCAAGGAGGAAGTTATAAATGGAACAGAAGGGTGAATTAATCTCTTACAGACCTGATATTAAGGTTGTTGATTGTACAATACGTGACGGAGGTCTGGTAAATAACTTTTACTTTGAAGACCAGTTCGTTAAGAATTTATATACAGCCAACGTGGCAGCAGGTGTGGATTACATGGAGTTTGGCTACAAGGCATCGAAGGAAATCTTTGATGTGAAGGAATTCGGCAAATGGAAGTTCTGTGATGAAGCAGATATTCGTGAGATCGTTGGAGACAACAATACAGAATTAAAGATTGCAGTCATGGCAGATGTTGGACGTACGGATTACAAGAAGGACATTATTCCAAAGAGCGAGAGTGTGATAGATATCATTCGTATCGCGACATATATCAATACCATTCCGGCAGCAGTGGAGATGATTAATTACTGTCATGATTTAGGATACGAAACATCTATTAATATTATGGCGGTTTCCACAGCCAATGAAAATGAATTGGATATCGCACTGGATATCTTAGGACAGAGTCAGGCAGATGTAATCTACCTAGTAGACAGCTATGGTTCTTTATACCCAGAGCAGATTAGAAGAATGGCAGATAAATATCTGGCAGTTGCAGAGAAGTACGGCAAGAAGGTAGGTATTCATGCACACAATAATCAGCAGCTTGCATTTGCAAATACTGTAGAAGCGTGTACGTTTGGTGTCAGCTTCTTAGATGCAACCATGAGTGGAATGGGAAGAGGCGCAGGAAACTGCTATATGGAGCTTCTTATGGGATTCTTAAGAAATCCAAAGTACAATATCAATCCTGTTTTAAAGTTCATTCAGAACCAGATATTGCCACTGAAGAAAGCCGGAGTTGTATGGGGCTGTGATGTGCAGTACATGCTTACAGGCCAGCAGAATCAGCACCCACGTTCAGCCATAGCCTTTACAGCTGATGAAAGAGAAGACTACTCAAACTTCTATCAGACCCTACTTGATAGAGAATGAGCGCGAAGCTACGAGCCGCACTAACATAAAAAGAGGAGAAATCAATCAAGCTTGCTTGAAATTGATTTCTCCTCTTTTCATGTTAACGTGGCGACAGCCGCGTGCGGCTTGAACGTAGTTCAAGGCGCTTAGTGCGCGGAGAAAAGCAAGGCGACAGCCACTAGTGCGAAGTGTGGCGACAGCCGCGTGAAAATTGACGAAGTCAATTTTCTGGTTGGCGTGTATCAAGCGGCGACAGCCACTAGTGCGAAGTGTGGCGACAGCCGCGTGCAGATGAACCGAGGGTTCAGATGCTAGTAATGTAAATTAATCCTTGACGAATGATTCGTGAAGTGGTATTTTTAGTTCATATGTTAATTACACAACTAATTAACCGAACAACCAACTGGATAAATTAGTTATATTGTAACCGTTCAGAGGGTGCGATATATACTGATTGGTTGGAGAAGATATCTATGAATACAATCGAATAAACAAGTGAATTACGCAAGATTTCAAAGCTAACGTGCAAATCAAACACTTGCATAACATAAGGGGATTGTATAGAATGGATATAACTTTGAAGGTCCAAGTACATAGGAATGTATTCTGCAAATATACAACTTTATGGATTGGCTGAGGTCTGTAGAGGACATCTAGTATAAGTGATAATTATAATCACTTGACTAATATTTGTGAGATACGTAAATATTTGCGAGATTCGGAGTGGAAAAGAAAAGAGTGAAATGTAGGTCTGGTTGCCAGATCGGAATATGAGGAGGTAATTATGTCACTGGAAGTAAAAAATATCGTTAAGAAATACGGTGATAAGACAGTTGTCAACAACTTGAGTTTCTCTATGGAGAGACCAGGTGTATATGCACTGCTTGGAACCAATGGGGCTGGAAAGACCACCACGTTAAGAATTATTCTTGGCATGCTGGAGCATGATGGTGGGGAAGTGTTATGGAACGGCGCACCATTAGATTCTATGAAGGTTAATATCGGTTATCTGGCTGAGGAACGTGGCCTGTATCCAAAGTATGCACTGATGGATCAGTTGGTTTATTTTGCTGGACTGAAGGGAATCAAGGAATCCGTTGCGAAGGAAAGAATTAAGTATTGGTCGAAAAGACTTGAGGTGGAAGAATACATTTATCCGAAAGCAGCAGCTTCAAAGGGACGTGGATTAAAGGGCGCCAAGAAGACAAAGCCGATGCAGGCAGATCAGCTGTCAAAGGGAAATCAGCAGAAGATTCAGTTGATGGCAGCATTATTGTCAGACCCAGAACTTATTGTACTAGATGAGCCGTTAAGCGGACTTGATCCAGTCAATGCGGATTTGTTCAAGGCAGTCATTCGTGAGATTATTGATAATGGCAAATATGTCATTATGTCTAGTCATCAGATGGATGTGATTGAGGAATTCTGTAAGGATATTACGATTCTTAATCGTGGAGAAGCAGTGCTTCAGGGTGATTTGAATGAAATCAAGAAGGGATATGGACGTGTCAATATGCTTGTAAAGTGCGAAGAGGATGTAAAGACGCTGGCACAGCAGATGGATATGAATATCATAAAAGAAACGCCAGACGGCATGAATATTAAGGTGACAGGAGAAGAGCAGGCAGGTGCGTTCCTGAAGGCAATGGTTGATAACCAGCTTCATGTAATCAAGTATGAGCTGCGTGAGCCTTCACTCCATGAAATCTTTGTAGAAAAAGCAGGAGGCGCTCATGAAGAATAAAATGTACGGATGGCAGAAGGTTTATGGTTTTTCCATGAAGCAGCGCCTGAAGGGAAAGGGATTTCGTATTACGATGGCGGTATTGTTCATCGTAGCACTGCTTTCACTTCCGGTCATGTCATTATTTGGAAAGAAGAGTAAGAGCGAAGCAACAGTGAAAAGTCCGGTGACAATGGTCTATGTGAAATCGAACACAATGGAAGCATTGAACGGAGCGTTGTCAAGAGTACTTGGACAGTCTGATATTTATAAAGATGTCAGCGTGTCTAGTGCAAAAGCAGATGATGATTTTACAAACAAGGCAATCAGTAGAGATCCGCGTGCTGTTTATATGGATATTACCATAGCAAATGGTGTGAATTATCAGGCATATTATGAAGGCGGCGATCAGGTTTCCAAGAAGAATGTTGAGCATATTGTAGATTATATCAGCGGACATACAAAGGAAATGCTGATGTATATGAAAGGGTTAGATGAGAATACGATTCAAGCACTTTCAAAGGATTATTCCAGTGAAATTCAGCTTGTAAGTGCAGGCAGTAACGGTGCAGCAGAAATCGTGGAAGACAAAGAAGGACTTGGCTTTGACGAATATGGATTTTCTTATGCATTGTTAATGGCATCCATGCTGTTAATTATGATTGGATCCAGTTCTGTAGCAGATGCAGTGGTTACAGAGAAATCTACACGTGTTATTGAATACCTATTAATCAATGTAAAACCAATGGCAATTGTTTTCGGTAAGATTCTTTCAGCAGTTACAACCGTTCTTTTGGAACTTGTGGCAGTAGTTGTTGGATTTGGCTGTTCGGTTGTTGCTAATGGATTATTATTCCCATCAGCAGATGGCACATTTGCCATGCCACAGCTGGTAGAAAGTTTCTTAAATGGCGGCATGTTTGCAAAGGCAAGTGTGTTGGGAATTGTGATTTCCGTACTGATTTTCCTGCTGGGTGTAGTGTTCTATGGCTTTGTAGCAGGAATTGCAGGTGCGAGTGTCAGCCGTGTGGAAGATACGCAGGAAGGTATGAAGCTGTTCACAATGGTGGCAATTATTGGTGCATATCTTGCATTATTCCTGATTATTTCAGAGAGCACTGCTGGAAGTAACTGGGGTCCATTGACGAATGTTGTGTATCTCCTTCCATTGTCAGCGCCATTCATTATGCCGGAATATCTGATTCTTGGAAAGGTTTCCCTGGCTATGGGAGGACTTTCACTGGCAATCATGGTGATATGCATTATTCTGATGCTGATTCTGGTATCCAATATCTATGGGGCTTTGATTTATCATAGAGGTGCTCCATTGAAATTGAAGGATATTATAGGGATTTCCAAGGCAGAGAGGAGGCATAAATAATGAAGAAGACATTATTTCGAGGATTTAAGCCAGTCTTTGCATTTACTGCGAAGCAGAATCTGAAGACTAAGGGATTCCTGGCGACAACGATTATTGTTGCACTGATTATGTTTGCAATTCCTTTTGCGGCAAATGTTTATATGGGCGTTAGTGCGAAGAATGAAGCAGCTGAGAATGCATCAGGAGAAACATCAGAAGATGAGGGTAGCAGCACAGAAGTGACGGAAGAAAGCGATATTCATAACATTTACTTTGTGAATAATACCGATGTGATGGATGCAGTCATTCAGGGGGCCATTGCCAGCTATGGCAACGAGACAGGCGCAAGTATTACGGTGAAGATGGCATGGGATGAGAATGAGGATGCAATTTTAAAACATGCAGGAAAAACACTTGAGACATCACAGGTAATCTTTGCGATGAATGAAGTGGATGGGAAATATGTAATCAAAGCATACGTATTAGACGGAAACAAGGATATGAAGAATCAAGTGAGTGAACTGAGTACCAGTCTGACACAGGGGATTCCGAATCTGTCTTATGCCATGTCAGGTCTGGACGTAGACACCATTGTAAATATTGCAAGTGGTTCACACAGCACTGTGATAAAGGCGGGAGAACAGGCGGATGATATTGGTGTGATTCTTGTTAAGACACTGCTTCCAATGCTGGTTGGATTACTTCTTTACATGCTGATTAACATGAGTGCACAGAGTGTGACGAAGGTTGTTATTGCAGAGAAGACATCTAAGCTTATGGAGACACTGCTGACCTCGGCAATGCCGTACGGCATTATTGCGGGTAAGGTTCTTGCAGTAACCGTGATGGCAATCGGACAGATGATGTTCTGGCTGCTGAGTCTGGTAATTGGATTTGTTGCAGGAAATTTTGCGGCAGATGCAATCTGTCCAGGATATAACAACATTATTATTATGGTTATTGATATGATTAAGGATAGTGCAGCAGGCGCATTCGGCGTGGGTACGGTTATTCTTGGAATTGTGATGCTGATGCTTGGCTTCTTGTTCTATTGTGTATATGCTGGTTTTGTTGGAACATTTGTACAGAAGGCGGAAGATCTTGGGAATTCACAAGTGTTCCTTGTCATTCCATTGATGATTAGCTGGCTGGTAGCATATATGGCTCCAGCAATTGAGAATGAGGCACTCTTAGGTTTTGTTCGTGTATTCCCTCTGACGTCACCATTCTCTGTACCGGCAGATGTTATTGTTGGCAATGTAAATATTGTTATGGCATTAATTTCCATGGTTCTGTTGCTGGTGGTAACAGTAGTGATGATTCTTGCAACGGGATATATGTATAAGAAGAGAGTGTTTCGTTAATTGAATTAGATTAGTTTAATAATGAAAGTATTATTAAAGAATATTTTATCAAGAGAGTGCAAAAGGGAGTGTTTCTGCGGAGATGCTCCCTTTTGGTTGTCTGACAACTTTTATGTGTTGTATGACAATTAACTATTGACTTTGCAGAAATGTAGCAGTAGAATAATTTTCAAGAAGTTGTAACGGTTCGAGGTTGTCGGTGATTCTATGAATTTCTGAAGGTAGAAGGGAACTGTTATAAAGAATTATTTAATGGAAGGAAGTATGAGAAATGGAAGAGAAAAAGAATCTTGATTGGGCAAATCTTGGATTTGGTTATGTAAAGACAGACAAGAGATTTGTAGCAAATTATAAGGACGGAGCATGGGATCAGGGCGTGATTACTGAGGATGATAAGGTCGTTATCAGCGAGTGTGCAGGCGTTCTTCAGTATGCGCAGACATGTTTTGAAGGTATGAAGGCATATACAACAGAAGATGGAAAGATTGTAATTTTCCGTCCAGACCTGAATGCAGAGAGAATGGAGAATTCATGTAAGAGACTTGAGATGCCAGTATTCCCACAGGATAAGTTCGTAGAAGCTGTTGCAGAAACAGTTAAGGCAAATGCAGCATGGGTGCCTCCTTTTGGATCAGGTGCTACACTTTACATACGTCCATATATGTTCGGAAGCAATCCTGTAATTGGTGTTAAGCCAGCAGATGAATATCAGTTCAGAATATTCACAACACCAGTTGGTCCTTACTTCAAGGGCGGCGCTAAGCCATTAACAATCAAGGTTTCAGACTTTGACCGTGCAGCTCCAAACGGAACAGGACACATCAAGGCAGGTCTGAACTATGCCATGAGCTTACATGCAATCGTAACAGCACATGAAGAGGGATATGCAGAGAATATGTATCTTGATGCTGCTACAAGAACAAAGGTTGAGGAAACAGGTGGAGCAAACTTTATCTTCGTTACAAAGGACAATAAGGTTGTAACACCTAAGTCAAGCAGTATCCTTCCTTCTATTACTAGACGTTCATTAATCTATGTTGCTAAGGAATACTTAGGACTGGAAGTAGAAGAAAGAGAAGTTCCTTTCGAAGAAGTTAAGGATTTCGCTGAATGTGGTCTTTGTGGTACAGCAGCAGTCATCTCACCAGTTGGCAAGATTGTTAATCATGGAGAAGATATCTGCTTCCCAAGTGGAATGGAGAAGATGGGACCAACAATCCAGAAGCTTTATGACACATTAACAGGAATCCAGATGGGTAAGATCGAAGCTCCAAAGGGCTGGATTTATACAGTTGAGTAAATTAAGTTTTATTATATTTCATAGAGTCGCAGCCTGTAGAGATTTTTCTCACAGGCTGCGATTCTTATTTTGTTCTATTATTGTGTAAATCAGGGTTTATCTTACTTTGTATAAGGTCACAGAGTATGTATTACGCCAACACAGGCACGCTTTCGCTACACCTCGCTCGTTGCGTTACATAACATACCAAGGCGAACTGCGTTCACCTTATACGGTATGTAAGTAACGACGGCTCACTAGTACCTGCTTATGGCGTAACACATACTCTGCGACATATACGAAAAGCAAGATTGCGTGAAAAGCGCAGCTATCGCAACGTGGACTGGCAAATCACACAGGAAGTGTTTTGTTTTATGACTCGGGAGATATTTAGAAAGTCTTACCTTGATGCTTCGATGTCAGTAACAATCAGACACGATGTCTGATTGAAGTGTCACTGAGCCATGGATGACGAATGGCACTGTTTACGTAAATAAAGAACACCTATCTCATCAAGGTTAGAGTTTCTTAATATCGGACGCCGGAATAAAACGGAACATTTCCTGTGGGATTTGCTATTCCGCCATGCATGTTTTCGATAGAACGTAGTTCTATCTCAATCACGGCATTCGCCGTATACAAGAAAAGAACAATGATTATCTTAGTGAGCAAGCTCCCTCGATAATCATTGTTCTTTTCTTGTGCATGGCTCATTGCTAACGCGTATAAACCCTGATTTATTGGCGAAGTACGAAATAAAGAACTTAACATGTCAGCATATCTATGCTATAATCGCATGAGTTTACATGAAATTGACATAAAGAAGTCGATATGAGAATCGTGAATTAAGAAAGTGTGCATAGATGAATAGTAATGGTCTATTTAGTAAGAAGGATTTAAAGAAGTTAATTATTCCGCTGATGTTTGAGCAGCTGCTGGCGGTCAGCGTTGGTATGGTAGATACATTGATGGTTGCCCAGTCAGGAGAGGCGGCGGTAGCAGGCGTTGCGTTAGTGGATAATATTAATCGTCTGATTATTCAGGTTATGGCGGCACTTGCCACAGGTGGTGCGGTGGTCTGCAGTCAGTTTGTTGGGAAAGGAAAGCCAGAGGAATCTAAGAAGGCAGGTGCACAGCTGGAATCTGTGTTGATTTTCTTTTCTATAATCATGATGGGATTATGTCTCGTTGGAACAAGATGGCTGTTAAAGGGAATCTTTGGATCAGTAGCAGATGATGTTATGGATAGTGCAGTTCTGTACTTTACGGTAACGTCGATTTCATATCCGTTTCTAGGAATCTATAATGCAGGAGCCGCCATATTCAGAAGTGTGGGTAATAGCAAAGTCAGTATGAATATAAGTGTGTTGATGAATGTAGTCAATGTGGCAGGAAATGCACTCTTTGTTTTCGGATTTCATTGGTCTGTGTTTGGTGTGGCATTTGCGACATTGTTGAGCCGCGTGGCAGCAGGGGTTGTCATGACCGTTCTTGTGTGCAGTAAGATGAATCCAAACAGGATTGACAGCGTGAAAGAATTAAAGCCAAATGGAAATATCATCAAGAAGATTCTTTATATAGGTATACCAAGTGGAATCGAGAATGGGGTGTTTCAGGTGGGAAAGCTGATGGTTGTCAGCATTGTTGCAACATTTGGAACAGCAGCAACAGCGGCAAATTCAGTTGGATACACCATAATTGATTTTGCAAATATTCCAGGAAGCGCCATGGGACTGGCTCTGATAACGATTGTAGGACAGTGTATTGGCGCAGGAGAAAAAGAACAAGCGAAGTCGTACACCAAGCGTGTTGTTAAATATGCATATTTTGGCGATTGGGTTTGCAATGCAGTTTTGTTTGTCTGCTGTGGCTGGTTCGCATCCTGGTTTCGCCTATCCACAGAGGCGATGGGGATTGCAACGCTGGTCTTACGCTGCTTTGCAGTGACTTCATTATTTATCTGGCCATTGTCGTTCACTTTATCAAATGCATTGCGTGCGGCAGGAGATGCAACTTATACCATGCTGGTCAGCATAGGCTCCATGTGGATATTCCGCGTGGTTTGCAGTTATATTCTTGGAGTTACATTTGGCTTAGGAGTTCTGGGGGTATGGATTGGAATGTTTGTAGATTGGGCAGCCAGATCGGTGATGTTTGTTGGAAGGTTTGTTAGTGGACGATGGCTGAATCGAAAATCATTAACCTAATCTCAAAATCGAAGGTTGAAAATGAAGTCATGAAACAAGGTTATAAATATTCATTATAATAAGGTGCATGTCTGCATGAATCATATGTTTTACTTAAGATTATTAAGCGTATTTTACATGGATTTTTCGCATAAAATGTGATAAAATGGGAACTAAGAAAGGTCGTGAATTAGCGGAACCACATACGTTATGAGTGTGTTGGGAACTGAATCATATACCGATAAGTGATAGAAAAGAGGAAGTGTTAATATGACAGAAACAACCAGTACTAACGAGCGTGTTCTCCGTACAGATGTGACATTGGAGGAGTGCAGAAAGATTGAGAAGGTACTGCGGGAGAACAACATTTCATATTTCGAGAAGTGGAAGTTCCATACAGGATTTTTTAAGTTCTTAGATTCAAGTAAGAATTCAAAGTGTGATATTTATATTCATATGGATTCGTATGAAATAGCAAAAAAAGCATTGGGAATGGATGCATAATATGGGGCACGGAAAGCAGATTGAAGCTTTCCGTGTCTTTTTATATAATGTACTTGCACTGCACTGTTTCATCATGGTAAACTAATACAGTATTAGCTGAGCACATAGGAAATTCAGAACATAAAATATATAACATGAAGTGTATATGAAGAAGCATATAACATGGAGTATATGACATGAAATGCAGAGAATGAATATGATTTAGATGATGAATAGAACAATAAAAAGAAAGAGTGTGAATATATGAAACAAAGAACGTATATGAAGAAACTGCTTTTATGTATGGCAGTGATTTCCATGATTACAGGAGTATTTTTGACAGGGTGCGGAGAAAAGTCGCAGACTGACAGTGTCAGTGATGGTACATTTACCGTAGGATTTGATGCGGAGTTCCCGCCATATGGTTATAAGGATGACAGTGGGGAATATGTGGGATTTGACTTAGATCTGGCACAGGAGGTATGCAACCGAAATGGATGGACATTGGTAAAGCAGCCGATTGACTGGAATTCTAAGGATATGGAATTAAGTTCAGGAACCATTGATTGTATCTGGAATGGATTTACAATGAATGGTCGTGAAGCAGATTATACATGGTCATCTGCATATGTAGACAATTCTCAGGTCGTAATTGTAAAATCTGATTCTGGAATTAAGGAATTGAAAGACCTTGCAGGCAAGGTCGTGATTGTACAGGCAGATTCGTCTGCATTATCTGCATTAGAAGGAGAAGATGCTGAAGAAGAAAATCTCCAGTTGGCATCTACATTTAAAATGCTTCAGCAGGTGTCAGATTATAACAGTGCATTCATGAATCTGGAATCAGGTTCAGCAGATGCCATCTGTATGGATATTGGTGTTGCAAATTACGAGCTGGAAGCTAGAGGAAATAAGTTTGCAATGCTTTCAGATCACATTTCTTCTGAGGAATATGGGATTGGATTCAAGAAGGGCAATACACAGTTAAGAGATCAGGTGCAGGAATCTTTAAATGAGATGCTTGCTGATGGAACTTTTGATCAGGTTGCG
Source organism: Lachnospira sp. (assembly GCA_028693195.1). GTDB lineage: Bacteria > Bacillota > Clostridia > Lachnospirales > Lachnospiraceae > Lachnospira. The sequence continues at coordinate 14,834 of JAQUVV010000010.1, read as the reverse complement.
GCAAAGTGGGGACTGGAAGACAGCGTGTGTTTGGGACAGGCAGGAAAAGATGCTGTTATGAAGGCAGAAACAAGTGACGGAGTGAAGGAAAGCAGCTTTGGAACACGTTTCACAGAAATCATGAAAAGTCTTTCAACTGGTATGCTTGCAACATTAGGAATCTTTTTCTTGACACTGATTTTCTCATTGCCATTAGGATTATTGATTACATTTATTAGAATGTCGAAAGTGACAGTTCTTCGCTGGATTGCGAAGATATACATATCCATTATGCGTGGAACACCATTGATGTTACAGCTGTTGGTTGTGTTCTTTGGACCATACTACTTATTTGGAATATCATTATCTTATTCCTACAGATTCTACGCGGTAATTATTGGATTTGCACTGAATTATGCAGCTTATTTTGCAGAGATTTATAGAGCTGGGATCGAGGGCGTTCCAGTTGGACAGTATGAAGCAGCAGAAGTGTTAGGCTATTCTAAGACACAGACTTTTTGCAAGATTGTGTTCCCACAGATGGTGAAGCGCGTGATGCCACCAGTGACCAATGAGGTTATTACTTTGGTTAAGGATACATCACTTGCATTTGCACTGGCTTACACAGAAATGTTTACACTGGCAAAGCAGGTTGCAGCATCGCAGGCAAGTATTATGCCTTTGTTCGTAGCAGGTGTGTTCTATTACATTTTCAATTTCCTTGTTGCATGGATTATGGAATTGATTGAGAAGAAGCTACAGTATTACAGATAAATGTAACTGGATTGCAAGAATGGAGAGTAATATGAAGTTATTAGAGATGAATCATGTAAAGAAGGATTTTAAGGATCTTTCTGTATTAAAAGATATATCATTGGAAGTCAATGAAGGAGAGGTTGTTGCAATTCTTGGACCATCTGGTTCTGGAAAGTCAACACTGCTTCGATGTGCAACACTTCTTGAAACCATGGATGAGGGTTCACTTGCGTATTGTGGAACGCCAGCAACAGTGAATACAGATGGTGGAAAGACGGAGTATGTTGGAAAGAATGAGTTGAAAGAATTGAAGAATAATTTTGGATTGGTATTTCAGAACTTTAATTTGTTTCCACACTATTCTGTATTGAAGAATGTAACGGATGCGCCAATTCATGTTCAGAAGCGTGATAAAGATGAAGTCATTGCTGAAGCGAGAGAATTACTGAAGAAGGTTGGACTGGAAGAGAAGGAAGACAGTTATCCATGTCAGTTATCAGGTGGACAACAACAGAGAGTGGCAATTGCCAGAGCCCTTGCCATGAATCCGAAGATGCTGTTTTTTGATGAGCCTACATCAGCACTGGATCCAGAAATTACAGCTGGAATTTTAAAGGTATTGCGTGACTTGGCAGATGAGAAGATGACAATGATTATCGTAACCCATGAAATCGCATTTGCAAGAAAGGTCGCAGACCGTGTGATTTTTATGGACGGTGGTGTGATTGTAGAGGAAGGCAAGCCAGAGGACGTTATTGATAATCCGAGTAACGAGAGAACCAAGGCGTTCTTACAGAAGCTGTCATAAGCTAAATGCAATAAGCTGTTGATTTTCATGAGAATGAAAGTCAGCAGTTTTTTCCACTGTCTTTAAATTTGTGCTACAATATACGCAAATGTGCAGACGCCAAAAATGTCGCAGTATGAAGCTAAGAGTAAAAAGTCTTATATGATAAAACATACAGTCGATAGAGTAATCAACGAGGAGAATATAGTAATGAGAAGAAGAATACATTGTAAAATGCTTGCAGCAGTTTTGCTCGCAGCATTGACATTAAGTAGTTTGACAGCGTGTGGAAAAGGTGATGATTCATCGACACAGAATGCCACAGCAGTAATAGAAAATAATCAGTCAGAAGAGAATTCTGGAAATACAACAGCAGCATCTAGTACAGAATCGCAGGAGATGGAGAACGTAGTTGCTGCTAATGCGCCAGGCGTCGTTGGAACAAGCTCCAAGGGATATGCAATTCAGAATATTAATGGGGCAACCTATGTGAATGGGATTCTCATTGTAAATAAGTCGTATTCATTGCCAGCATCCTTTGCACCTGGCGGAATCACACAGGAAGTACAGAATGCCTTCAATCAGATGGAAGCAGACGCAAGAGCACAGGGCTTGAATATCTGGATTCAGTCCTCATACCGTTCTTATGATTATCAGGTTTCTATATATAACAGCTATGTGGCTCAGGATGGAAAGGCTTTGGCTGATACCTATTCTGCAAGACCAGGATATTCAGAACATCAGTCAGGACTTTGCTTTGACTTGAATTCCATTGATGATTCTTTTACAGATACACCAGAAGGAAAATGGGTAGACGCGCATGCGCACGAGTATGGATTTGTCATTCGTTTTCCAAAGGGGAAGGAAGCAGTTACGGGCTATCAGTATGAATCCTGGCACCTGCGCTACGTTGGATTAGAATATGCAAAGATCATGCATGACAACAATCTGTGTCTGGAAGAGTTCTTAGGTGTTACTTCAGAATATGCAGATTGATAAATCGGGGGGTATCTTCCTTTGTGTAAGGTCACAGAGTATGTATTACGCCAACGCAGGCACGCTTTCGCTACACCTCGCTCGTTGCGTTACATAAGCGACCATGATGAACTTCGTTCATCTAATACGGTCGCAAAGTAACGACGGCTCACTAGTACCTGCTTATGGCATAACACATACTCTGCGACATATACATAAAGCAAGAATGCACAAAAAGCGCAGACTATCACAACGCGGACTGGCGGAACACTTCCTGTGGGATTTGCTCAATACACATGTAAACCCGACTTTATTCTACCTCTTCTTTTAGTCCCTGCATGTACTGATGCATGGATTCTGCCACGATCTTGCTGTGAGCAACAGCTTCTACTACGGTGCGGGCGCCGTTTACAACATCGCCGGATGCGAAGATTCCTGGGCGGGATGTGTGACCGGTTTCATCTGCTTCCAAAAGTCCACGGGCATTGGCTTTCAGTCCTTCTGTATTATTGACCAGACGGTTCTGAGGTCCCTGACTGATGGAGATAATGGTGCTGTCCGCTTTATAAAGGGTATCGGTTCCTTCGATATCTGTAAATGTACCATCTTCATTCTCAATAATATCTCTAAAGATAACACCCTCATCTACGATTTCTACAGGTCTCTTGTTATATTCAAAATCAACACCTTCCAGCTTCGCATAGCTGAATTCATATTCGCTGGCAGTAACTTCCTTGGTGATTGAGAAGCAGGTCAGCTTATGAACTCCCTTACGAAGAGCAGTTCTAGCTACATCCATAGCAGCATTACCAGCTCCGATAACAATCACATTATCGCCAAGGCGGTAGCTGTCAGGGTTATTCAGATAATTAATACCAAAGTGTACATTACCTAAAGTCTCTCCCTTGATGTGAAGAGAGTTTGGCTTCCATACACCGGTTCCAACGAAGATAGCTTTGTAGCCGTCACGGAATAAATCTTCTACGGTGATGGCACTGCCAATCAATGTGTTTGGACGAATCTTGATTCCCTTCAAAATCAGATGACGGTATTCAATGTCGTCTAAGACACTCTTTGGAAGACGAAATTCTGGGATGCCATAACGTAAGACACCGCCAATTTTATCCTTTCCCTCAAATATGGTTACTTGATAGCCATAACGGGCAAGAATAATAGCAATGGTAATTCCGGCAGGACCAGAGCCAATGATTGCGACACGCATACCATTGGATGGCTTAGGACCAGAGGTCATCTTGTTAGCATAGGTGGTTGAAATGTAATTCTCAATTGATGAAAAATGAACTGGAGCGCCCTTACGACCCAGTACGCAGTGTCCTTCACACTGATTTTCGTGATTGCATACCAGACTGCAGACAGTCGTTAATGGATTGTTCTCGAAAAGCATACGACCAGCTTCATCCAGCTTATTTTCTTTTAGAAGACGAATTGCCATCGGAATATTCGTACTGATGGGACAACCCTTCTGACACATAGGAACCTTGCACTGCAGGCAGCGATTTGCCTCGTCCATAACATGTAAAGCCATAATAAAATCCTCCTTGTGAGTAAAATTACAATTTATTTCCTAACCCAATATATATCCTGCTCATATTTTATCACGGGATTCACCAAAAGTGAATAGAATATATAGAAACAATAGGTGGTAGAATTGTCCATTTGATGGGCAGTAATGGTAATCATGGAGGTGCCCTATGAAAACATGTACCAATGCAAGAGCAATCAGACAGACTCTGTGTGCAATCGATAAAGTTGTTCATTGTATGAATGTCTCAGGATTTTCAGTAGATGTGGAGATTACGACGGAAAATGGTGTGATATATGAAGTGACTTATATGTCAGGGAAAGATAATCCAATTAAGTTGACAGATTACTGTGTGTTGACAGATGATGCAACAATTTCTCTGAATTACATTTCTAAAATTGTGGTAAAGAGCAGTGAAGTCACTCAGACGAAATTCATAGATAAGCTGACTTGTGAGATATACAGAATTATGAGAGGTGTTGGGAGCTGCGCAGATGCAGGAGAATTCGTTGCATGTATGCAGAAATTTATTAACTGTAACAAACTGGATATCGAATCTGTGAATTATAATGGTGGAATGGAAACTGTACAGCCCATCGCTGCGGTGACAGATATAAAGAAAGATAATGTACTTGGAGATGTTACATTGAATAAATCTGACACAGAAGTCTTAGAGGATGTGGAATTAGTAAAGACCGCAGCCCATGTGGCAGGCCCCGTGAGTGTATCTAGTGAAAATGTAGTGACGGATCTGGTAGTGGAAAACGCACTGGTCGCATTAGATGTGACTCAGACCATGACAGAGGTTAGCCCACCATTGGTTTTAGATCCTGAGGAAGTTGTCACAGATGTTGTGCTTGATCCAACTGAGACAAGGGTTGTGACCAGCGTCACTTCAACGACCAAGCAGATTCTTCAGGTCAACAGTATTGATAAACAGCCAGTAGCAACAGGTTTTGAAAGTTTTACAGAAGTAGAGAATGTACTTGGCGGAATCACAGCAGCAACCAACACATCAACAACAGAATTCGCTCAGACACCAATCAGTGTAGCAGGAACAGGTGTCCATGAGGGAAAACTGCAGATTATCGTTCCGCCGAATACATTTGGGGATAACATTCCGGAAACGACGAGATATTTGGAGGTTGTCGTTGATGGGGATGAGAATAGTGTGGTTTCCATAGGTGAAGACCGCATACTCCATGCATTTGCCAATGCAACCAGTGTGCTGGCCGGTGTTACAGGAGTACCAACGTTCAATGATTTAAGTATTCCAAATGCATTGACAAAGGAAGAATATGTAAGGAATGTTGTTACAGGAGCTGCGGATGTAGCTTCTCCAATAGACGTTAAGAGTGTGGAAGGAAGAGTCGTACGAAGTGTCGCGAAAGGAACAGTCAATAGTCCAGAAGCAGCAGATCCTATCAATGTAGTGGATGGGGTGGCTGCAAGAAAAGGAAATATCAAGGTTGTTGACACATATGAATCGAAAAATCTTCAAACGATGGTGACTTCATCTACACAGACCGTTGTCGGAAATGCAGATATTACCAAGTCTTCAGCTACGGTGTTGAATGGCGCATCACTGAACAAATCACCGAAATCCGTTGTGACAGATGTGGAGACAGGAACCGTCAGTGTACTGGCGCCTGTCAATGAACCGATTGAGGGAGATGTGGTATGTGCAGGTAACGGAATTATGACTGTGGAGAATACCAATGGAGATGTATCCCTCTATAATCTTTGCGATGTCAATGCTGTAACGACATCAGAAGAGTAAAACGGGAGAAACAGCTGCCAGGTTAGTATCTTTAAAATCAGTATTAAAATTAAAAATGCAGATGAATAATCCTCCAACATTTTCACATAATAACCATACATTACAAACCATGGAAAATGTACAAAATCATGGAAATGGAAAATGAAAAACAGGAGGATTAGATATATGAAAGCGACAGGAATTGTCAGACGTATTGACGATCTTGGAAGAATAGTAATACCTAAGGAGATCAGAAGAACGCTTCGTATTCGGGAGACAGATCCAATGGAAATCTTTACAGATCGGGAAGGACAGATTATACTGAAAAAGTATTCTCCAATAGGAGAATTAGCAGCGGTTGCAACCGAGTACGCAGATACGCTGGCAATGGTATCGCAGAAAACGGTATGTATTACCGATCGTGATCAGGTTATTGCTGCGGCAGGAAACGGAAAAAAGGATCTGCAAGGAAAGACGTTGACGAAGGAATTGGATGTCTGTATGGAGAACCGTGAAAATATAATGGCAAAGAAGGGCGAAAAGGACTATATTCAACCAGTTGCAGATGCAGAATATATATATGAAGTGATATGCCCGGTTATCAGTTCAGGAGATGTATTAGGAAGCGTAATAATATTAGATAAAGAAGGAAAGCAGGCGCTTACAGATGTGGAATTAAAGCTGGGAAGTGCCTTTGCGGATATCTTAGGAAGACAGATGGAGGGCTGATTCTATATGGAATCAGACAAGTAAGGAGAACAGTTATGAGAACGAAAGAAGAATTGGTGAAAGAAGATTATCAGTGGCAGGATTTAATTGACATTGTTCATTGCCTGAGACAGCCGGATGGATGTCCATGGGATCGAGTACAGACCTATGAGTCACTTAAGACATGTGTGACCAATGAGGCACAAGAGGTTGTTGAGGCGGTTGACAATCACGACTTTATTAATCTGAAAGAAGAGTTGGGAGATGTATTGCTTCAGGTCTTGATGTACTCGGAGATTGCAGAGGAACGAGGAGAATTCACCCTGAATGATGTGATTAATGAAGTCTCAAGAAAAATGGTCAGAAGACATCCACATGTATTCGGAACAGGAGAAAGGGCAGAAACACCGAAAGAGGGGTTATCTAAGTGGAATGATGTGAAGTTTCAGGAGAAGATTGATCGCTTGAAGGAATATGAAGAAATGTATCAGGCAGGAAGGATTTCGAAAGAACTGCTGGAAAAACAGCAGGAAAAAGTTCGAAATCTGATAAAGGAAAAGACAGAGACATAAGAATAAATCGCTGGATGAATTGAAAAAGTTTCAAAAATAGTCAGAATGCTGATAAATACTGGGATAGAGAATAATCAGCACAATTCACAAAATTTTAAAGATTTTTCCATGATTTCCCTTTGGAAACTTGTGAAAGTGCCTAAAAATGGCGCTTTGTATTGACAAATGGATGAAAAGAGTTTATAAATGATTTTATTGAGGGTAACCCAATATAAATCTTACTTTTGAGGAGAGAACGACATGAATAAGACAGAATTAGTTGCAGCAATGGCTGAGAAGACAGAATTATCAAAGAAGGACAGCGAGAAGGCATTAAAGGCATTCATCGATGTTGTAACAGAAGAATTAAAGAAGGGTGAGAAGATCCAGTTAGTAGGATTCGGTACATTCGAAACAGCTAAGAGAGCTGCTAGAACAGGTAAGAACCCACAGACAGGTAAGGAAATCAAGATTCCAGCTTCTGTAGCACCTAAGTTCAAGGCTGGTAAGGCTTTAAAGGAAGTTGTTAACAAGTAATTAAAGCGAAATCAATGATGTGAGGGCCCAATGTTCGTAAGACATTGGGCCTTTATTTACTTTATAGGGCAAATATTAGGTTTTGCATTTATCTTTATAGGGCCCAATATTAAGTTTCGTAATTATCTTTATAGGATCAAAGATAGAAGGGAGTAGTTATGCGTTTAGATAAATATTTAAAGGTTTCAAGATTGATTAAAAGGAGAACCGTAGCCAATGATGCTTGTGATGCAGGCAGGGTTATGATTAATGGAAAGGTAGCTAAGGCATCGGTTGACGTGAAGGCAGGAGACGAGATTGAGATTCAATTCGGCAATAAAACAGTTAAGGTCAGAGTGACAGATGTGAAGGATACGGTGAGAAAAGAAGAAGCTGCAGATATGTTTGAGTATATATAATACCAAAATGTGCAGAAGTACATGGGAAATTCATAAATCAATGATAATATAAACCTCTATACGCTGGCATTTATACGAGAGCGATAATATGAGAATGATATGCGAATGCAGGAATAATACGAGACAATCCATAATATAAATTACTAAATAAGGTAGAAAATTCAAAAACAGTCGAATGATATTTTGTATGATATGACTGTTATATAGGAGAATGATTATGGAGGAGAGGCGTATTGTACAGCAGACAGGTCATCGGTTCTGTATGGAGAACAGAAAACATGCGGAATTGACAGGGATTACAGATGTAATATCCTTTGATTTAGAGAAAATTATTCTAGAGTCGGACTGTGGACATATTACCATTAAAGGTGCAGAGCTTCATGTGAAAAGACTTTCGGTAGAGAAGAAAGAAATAGATATTGAGGGGCGTTTAGACTCCATCGTATATACAGAAAACTCCAGTGCTCAGAAGAAGGGTGAATCTGTGCTTGGAAGATTGTTCCGATGATTACAGCGGAAGTGGATACCATTGTCAGAGCATTGTTCTGGGGGATGGTTCTTGCGCTGGAGTATGATAGTATCCGGATTTTTCGGAGAGTGATCAGACATTATCATATATGGACCATGTCATTGGAAGATATTCTGTTTTGGATTAATGTGGGATTTACAGTGTTTGCAGTGACATATGAGGCAAATGACGGAATTGTCAGAGGTTTTTTGGTGGGGGGATTTGTCGTAGGGGCACTGGTGTTTCGATATTCATTCAGCACATTTTATGTGCGATATGTTTCAAGGAGCATAATATTTATATTAAAACCATTGAAAAAAGCAGCTGGAATGTTTAAAATGTTGTTATTAAGAAAAAAATAATGGAGAGTACAATGAAATTTGAAACCAGAAGGGAAAGAGAAATAAGAAGAAAACGCCAGAAACGTTCCAGCATTTTCGGAATGATTTCTGCCTTTGGAGTGATTGCACTTCTGGGGGTTGTACTTTGGAACGGCAAGCAGTCTCTTGCGGCGAAGAATGAGGCGTATGAAGAGCAGAAGGCACAACTGACGCAACAGATTTCAGAAGAGGAAGATCGAACCATGAACCTTGAAGAATATAAGAAGTATATTCAGACGAAGAAGTTTGTGGAGGAGATGGCAAAGGATAAGTTCGGCTTGATTTATCCAGACGAGATGCTCTTTAAACCGGAGAATAAATAGTATACCGTGTACTATGCAGCACAAGAAGATATATTCATATAAAATATGCAAATAAATTAAAATAACCTCATGATTATGACATAATTCTACGAATCCAAGTAGTTATAATATGACTCCATTCAATATCCATTACGCTTCATTATGTGGGGATTGAGATGGAAACTCTAGAGTATCAACGGGAAGATAGTCTAGAGAGTAGTGTGAAAATTGGAGGAGTTATATGGGGGAGAATATCCAGGATTTTAGGATTACGTATTCGATGAACAAACTGTCGGAAACAGCCAGAACATTCAGACGATTAGGAGAAGCGTACGAAAGTACAGCAGATACTTGCGATGAAAAGAATGGTTTTTCCAGACAGCTTTTTTTAGTTGCAGATGTATTAGAAGAATGCATGACCATGCAGGTTCGAACAAAAAGGCTAAAGAGGGAAGATGAGAGGAATCTGGTATCTCGATGCATGCATTATGGAATCCGAATTCGCGATGCAAGATTGTTAGAGACCAGCGGAGGAAAGTATGAGCTGATTCTGCAGGCAAAGACCATAGGACATAATTGTGTTTCAGCGAGAAAGCTGGGACAGGCAGTGAGCCAGGCGGCGCAGTGTGGGTACATGTCAGATGACTACAATCATCTGATTGTTGGAAATCAATATCAGGAGTTTGTATTCCTGCAGGATGATCGGTTTCGTATTCTTTATGGAATCGCCAGAAAGAATAAAGGACAGGAAGAGGTCTGTGGGGATAATTTCATGTTAAAGAAGCTCCCTTGTGGAAAAATGTCTGTTGCCATTGCTGACGGAATGGGCGTTGGAGAGAATGCATTTCGCGAAAGCCGTCATGTAATTGAATTAATGGAGAACTGTATTGAGGCAGGGATAGAGGAGAAGGCAGCCATTGATTTGATTAATTCTGCATATATTGCTGGCGGTGGAATCGGAAATCCGGTAACTATTGATATGAGCGTAATCAATTGCCAGACAGGTATGATGGACTGCATCAAGCTGGGAGCTGCAGCAACATTTATTAAGCGCGATGGCTGGGTGGAAATTATCAAGTCAACGACACTTCCAATCGGCGTACTTGAAAATGTAGATTATGACTGTACGACGAAGAAATTATATCATTCAGATTATGTGGTAATGGTTAGTGATGGTGTGCTGGACAACCTTGCTGGAATCAACAAGGAAGAGGCGCTGGCAGAGATTATTAACTGTATCGAGGTCAGAAAGCCAAAGGCCATGGCGGAGGAAATTCTGGAACAGTCGTTAAGTATGCATGGAATGCGCGCGGTGGATGACTGTACCGTGCTGGTACTGGGGCTGTTTGACACATATGATAAATGATAATATAATCCTTTTATGAATAAATATAATGATGAGCAGGTTCACAGACTTGTGTATGAATCTGCAGAAAAAATGATAGAACAATATAATATGCTGGAGACTTGTGAACATATAGTGCTTGGACTTTCTGGAGGCGCAGATTCTGTATGTTTACTACTGATACTGAAAGAATATATTAGTAGAAAAAAGCTGGGAATCACGCTGCATGCGATCCATGTGAATCACGGGATTCGTGGAGAAGAGGCTGAAAGAGATGAAGCATTCTCCAGAGAATTGTGCCGACGGCTGGAAGTGGACTTTGTCTGTGAACATGTGGATATTCCGAGTATGGCAAAGAATCTCAAGCAGACAGAGGAGGAAGCAGGGAGAAATGCCAGATATGCCATCTTTGAAAGGGCAGCGAAAACATTTGCACATGCTAGAATTGCTGTGGCGCACCATATGAATGATCAGGCAGAAACTGTGTTGATGAATCTTCTACGGGGGAGCAGCCTGAAAGGGATGTGCGGCATTCTGCCGGTACGGGGGCAGATTATCCGTCCACTGTTAGGTGTTTCAAGAAAGGATATTGAACATTATCTTGCAGACGTTGGGCAGGAATATGTGATGGATCAGACAAATACGAACCTGGAATATACCAGAAATCGTATTCGTGAGGAGGTGCTTCCGTATCTTTCAGAGCATGTGAATCCGCAGGCTGTGAAGCGAGTGGCTGAATTGGCAGAATCTATGCAGGAGGTGGAGAATTATCTTTCACATCAGATTCAGGAGGCGTTCAAGAAGTATGTGGTTGAAAATCCTGAGGAGCAGTTTGCTGAACGTGAAGCACTTCTTAACAAGAATCTATTTCTAGAGCAGGATTCGGTGATTGTGAAGGGCGTTATCCGTAAAGCGTTGGGAAAGCTTGCAGGAGCGGAAAAGGATATTTACAAGAATCATGTGGAAGAAGTGTATGGCCTGTTTGAAAGACAGGTTCATAAGAGTATCAGCCTCCCATATAAATTATCTGCCAGACAATGTTATGATGGCATATGGATTGGACATGCGGGAGAGGAAGACTGCCCAAGGAAACGTATGATAGAATCTGAATGGGAAATTGAGATTCAGGGAATACTGGAGGGACTGGAGCCGGGAGTTCCGGTGCGAATTCCGGTAGAACATATGATTTATATGGGGAAGGATGGCATGGTCTACATATCTCATGTGGTTCTGGAGATGCAGGATAATGTTGATTTTTCTCTAAATAACGACTATACGAAAGTCTTTGATTATGATAGAATGAAAGGAAATCTTATTTTTCGATTCCGCAGGGATGGAGACCGAATGATGGTGACAGCGGATGGTCAGACTCGTAAGTTAAAAAAGGAGCTGATTGACCGTAAAATCCCAAGAGAAATACGAAGTCAGATTTTACTTTTGGCCTCGGACAGTGAAGTGTACTGGGCTGTGGGCGTTAGACGAAGTGAGGATTGTTTGATAGACTCCGCTTCAAAGTCGATATTAAGAGTTACATTGGAATAATAGTAACTGTTTACAAGAGATGTAAATAATACACAAGAAAGGCTGGTAAACACATGAATACCTTAGGTATGGAGACAGATCACAAGATAAGAGTGATGATTCCTGAAGAAGAACTGGATAAAAAAATTGAAGAACTTGGAGCACAGATTAGTAAGGATTATGCTGGAAAACAGGTGAAACTGATTTGTATATTAAAGGGAAGTATATTCTTCTGCTGTGAGTTGGCAAAGAGAATTACAGTTCCTGTTACGATTGATTTTATGCAGGTTTCAAGCTATGGTTCTGGAACAACATCAAGTGGTCAGGTTAAGATTAAGAAGGACTTAGATGAGAGCATTGAAGGAAATCATGTAATCGTTGTTGAGGATATTATAGATTCTGGAAACACACTTGCTAGACTGATTCCTATGCTGAAGGATAGAAAACCAGCAGATTTGGTCGTTTGCACGATGCTTGATAAGCCAGAACGCCGTGAAGTTGAGATGGAAGTGAAGTATAATGGATTTCAGATTCCAGATGAATTCGTAGTTGGATTCGGACTGGACTTTGATCAGAAGTACAGAAATCTCCCTTTTATTGGCGTGATTGAGATGTAGATTAAATATAGAGACAAGGAGACTTACATGAACAGTACGAAAGGAAGATGGGGAGGTATCGGAGTTTACCTACTTGTCATCGCAGTTATTGCAGTTTTATATACGACATTTGCGAATCTGAATTCAGCATCTGATTCGTATTCATACAGAGATTTTAAAGCGGATGTGAAGGACAGTAAGATTTCAAGCGTAGAAATCAAGCAGAACAATGAGGTTCCAACAGGTGTTCTTACTGTAACATTTACCGATGGTAAGAATAAGGTTAAGTTGAATGTGTCTGATGTGACAGAGGTAGAGACACTTTTATTGGATAATAAGATTGAATATTCATTGAAGGATGTTACAAGAGACAGCGTATGGTTGACAACAATTCTTCCATTTGGATTATGTCTGCTGGTTGTGATTTTCTTTATGACGATGATGACACGTCAATCAGGCGGGGGCTCTAATGCCAAGATGATGAATTTTGGAAAGAGCCGTGCAAAGCTGATGAATGATGCATCGAAGAAAGTAACATTTAAGGATGTTGCTGGACTTCAGGAAGAGAAAGAAGAGCTGGAAGAAATTGTGGATTTCTTAAAGAATCCTACGAAGTATACTGAGCTGGGTGCAAGAATTCCGAAGGCAGTTATTCTAACAGGCCCTCCGGGAACAGGTAAGACGTTGCTTGCGAAGGCAGTTGCAGGTGAGGCAGATGTTCCATTCTTTAGTATTTCTGGTTCTGATTTCGTTGAAATGTTTGTAGGTGTTGGTGCATCGAGAGTTAGAGACCTTTTCGAAGAAGGAAAGAAGAATGCACCATGTATTATCTTTATTGATGAAATCGATGCAGTTGCCAGAAGAAGAGGTACTGGTATGGGTGGTGGACACGATGAGCGTGAACAGACCCTGAATCAGATGCTTGTTGAGATGGACGGTTTTGGTGTCAATGAGGGAATTATTGTCATGGCAGCAACCAACAGAATGGATATTCTTGATCCAGCAATCTTAAGACCAGGACGTTTCGATCGTAAGGTTGTTGTTGGAAGACCAGATGTAAGAGGAAGATTAGAAATTCTTGGTGTTCATGCTGCAAAGAAACCTTTGGGCGATGATGTAGATTTAGACAGTCTTTCAAGAACGACAGCTGGATTTACTGGTGCAGATCTTGAGAATCTGTTGAATGAAGCTGCAATCAATGCTGCAAAGGATCAGAGAAAGTTTATTAATAACGCAGATTTGAATTATGCATTTGTGAAGGTTGGAATTGGTGTTGAGAAGCATAGCCGTGTGATTTCAGATAAAGAGAAGAAGATTACAGCATATCACGAATCAGGTCATGCAATCCTGTTCCATGTGCTTCCAGATGTTGGCCCAGTGCATACGATTTCCATTATTCCAACGGGTTCAGGTGCAGCGGGATATACGATGCCGCTTCCTGAAAGAGATGAAATGTTCAATACCCGCGGTAAGATGCTTCAGAATATTATTGTAAGTCTTGGTGGACGTGTTGCCGAGGAATTGATTTTTGATGATATTACAACAGGTGCATCTCAGGATATCAAGCAGGCAACTGAAACAGCCAGAGCAATGGTTACAAAGTATGGCTTCTCATCAAAGCTTGGTTTGATTAACTATGATAATGATAATGATGAGGTATTTATCGGAAGAGATCTTGCTCACACAAGACCATATGGCGAAGATATTGCAACTGCAATTGATCAGGAAGTGAAAGAGATTATTGATGATTGCTATGCGAAGGCAAAGAAGCTCATCGGTGAGAATATGGACGTGTTAAAGCGAAGCTCAGAGCTCCTGCTTGAGAAAGAAAAGATTACAAGAGAAGAATTCGAGGCGCTCTTTGAGGTGACTCCAACCTACGGAGATATTCTGTAACTACGAAACTCCACTGGATTGTATTTAAATAATCAAATTAATGTTGTGGAAAGTGCACAAAAAAATATATTCAAAATTGTCAACTTTGTGAACACTTAAGTACGGGGGCATGATATTATAATCAATGTAAAAACCCCCCAATACATTATATATTTTTTTGCTACACCCCATAATAAGTGAAATACCTTCTCCGAAAACGGACAGTCCCCCCAGACTGTCCTTTTTCCTTTGTGAAGATACACGGATGCTTGCATAAAACCAGCTTTCAGTATAAAATAGAAACAGTGAATACA
>JAQUVV010000196.1 GCA_028693195.1 Lachnospira sp. | reverse complement strand
TTGGATTTGGGAGCGGATGATTATATTGTGAAGCCGTTTCGTAAGTCAGAGCTGTTATCTCGTATGAAAGCACATTTGCGCAGACAGAGTATTAATGTGGCATCTGAAAGTTACTGCAGTGGAAATCTGCGTGTGGATTTTGAAAAGCATGAAGTGTATATTAACGGGAAACAGACAGAATTGCGTCCAGCGGAATATGAGCTTTTGCGTATATTTATAGCGAATCCACTGATGATTTTGAAAAGAGGAGTTCTGTTGGATAAAATGTGGGATCAGAACGAGAATTTTGTAGATGATACGACGCTGACTGTTCAGGTCAGCAGACTGAGAAGCCAGTTAGGTAAGTATGAGGGACAGGATTATATTGCTACGGTCAGGGGTTATGGATATCGCTGGAGTATACCGGTGGTGCGGAGCTAAAGCTTCGATTATGGCATTTTTCGGATGCAGTGAATGAAGAGTTGGGTGGAAATGTGAAAAAGGGGGGTTATATGGAACACAAAACGAAATCTGAAATAGAAGATACGGAGACTTTGGAACGGAATCTGAAGCTCACAAAATTGGCACTGGTGATTGTATGCATCAGTGCTTTATTAGCAGTAACGGCGGTGTATTATGGTATGCAGCAGAATATCACACAGGAGCGTAAGTCGGTTCTAGGCCAGATTTACAGCCAGAACAAGGAAGCAGGAAAACTGTATGCAGAAGCAATTCTGATCAATAGTGTGAATTCAGAAAATGAACAGGCAGGGGTTCGCGCTATGGATGCAATGCTGTATACAAGAGATGCGTTTGATAATGTCAGTATTGTTTATCCGTTGACATTATGCATGGCAGGAGGAACATTTTGTGGATTACTGGTGGTGATTGGCATAGCTGTTGTGTATATCTTGTGCAGAAAAGGGGCGGAACAGTGGATTGCTGAGAAGAAAGGAAATAGACAGCTGTGTGTCCGGCTGGACGGTATGAATGAGGCATTGCAGGGGAAAAACAGGCAGATTCAGACATTTATTGAAAATGTTGCTCATCAGATTCGTACACCAGTGAGTCTGTTGTATCTTAATATTGAGGATATTCCAGATGAGGATAAGCGCAATAATTGTATGCAATCCCTGGAGCGAGTAAAGGGGTTGATTCAATGTCTTCTTCGAATTTCCAGGCTGGAAGCGGGAGCGGTAATTATGGAGAAGCGTGATTATGATTTGGCTGATATTATGGAGGGGATTTGCAACCAGTATGACAGCAGTGAGCTGCTTTTTGAAAACAGTTCTTCAGGAAAAGTCATGGCGCATATTGATGAGGAATGGTTTGTGGAAAGTGTATCTAATATTATTAATAATGGACAGGATATTGAGGTAATACCCGATTTGGTGAGTGACTTTACTTTTTCAGTTTATTCTATGTATGAATCAGAAGGGTTGTCCTATAATGAATCTGTAAAGGAATGGCAGAAGGACTTCAAAAATATTAGATTTTCTATTAAAACAATATATCAGGATGAAACAGAAAAAGAACAGTTGTATGGGATGGGATTTTCATCAGAAACATCGGAACGTCCATTATTATGTGAATTGATAAAAAGGTAGAGAATTATATACGGGAGGGGATTGTTGAAATCCCCTCCCGTTATCTACTTTTTCTTTTTGATTACTATGAAACCCTCAATGTAGTTTCATTCATGGTGTTGTGAAGTTCTAAGGCATGGGAGTTTTATAAAAAACTGCATCGTAATTAAATTTCTATGCATGTGAAAATTCATAGCTGTGAAGATGCTGGAAAATTCCGATTTACCTACTCCAACGTCCAGAAGCACCACATGGAAGCACCAGACCATTAGAAGAAACTGGAAGACCTACCTCCTCAGAATCTACATGTCCGTTATACTTCTTTAACTCGGTTGCCAGCATGTATGTAAGTACGGCTGGCTGAAGACCTGTAGTGTAGGAGTTAATTAAGAAGAATAAAGGTTCATCAGTCAGGAGCTGTGTACACAGCTTTACTAATGGATGAATAGCTTCTTCAATCTTCCAAATCTCACCCTTTGGTCCACGTCCGTAAGAAGGTGGGTCCATAATGATTGCATCGTAATGATTTCCACGACGGATTTCACGCTCAACGAACTTCACACAATCGTCTACGATCCAACGGATTGGCATATCACGAAGTCCACTAGACTCAGCATTTTCTTTTGCCCAGTTGACCATACCTTTAGAGGCATCAACGTGAGTGACATTGGCACCAGCGGCAGCAGATGCAAGTGTTGCGCCACCAGTATAAGCAAACAGATTCAATACTTTAATCTGTTTGTCAGGGTTTTTCTTTTTCTCATCTGAAATCAGCTTTCCAAACCAGTCCCAGTTGGTTGCCTGCTCTGGGAAAAGACCTGTGTGCTTGAAACTAAATGGCTTCAAGTTGAAAGTGAGCTGTTTCTCAAAAGATGGACTGTTGTAATGAATACTCCACTGCTGAGGCAGATCAAAGAATTCCCATTCTCCACCACCCTTCGAACTTCTATGGTAGTGACCATTCATCTTCTTCCATCCCTTTTCTGTTTTAGGGGTATCCCATATAACCTGTGGATCTGGACGAACAAGAGTGTATTCACCCCAACGTTCTAACTTTTCTCCAGCAGATGTATCAATGACCTGATATTCAGACCAATTATTTGCTATAAACATAGTATTGACCTTTCTTTTGAAATCGAATTTGTATTTGCATATATAGGAAGTATATCTGAAAACAGTGACAGTGGCAAGAGCATCCTACATTTTATAAAAGTTTCATGGTATTTAGGCTTAGAAAATGATAAAATAATGGAAATATAAATGCTTTGAATACAATAAACAGAAGTGCGGGAGGTACGTATGTTTTTGAAAATTGAAAAAGAAAATATAGGAAATGATATCATTGCAGGTATCATTGTGGCACTTGTATCAATTCCAATTTCTATGGGATATTCTCAGATTGCAGGATTGCCTGTAATATATGGATTATATGGTTCTTTATTCCCTGTGTTGATAAATGGATTGTTAACAAGTTCTCCTCAATTTGTGTTTGGTGTGGACGCAACACCGGCGGCGCTGGTAGGAGGAATGTTAGCGACTATGGGAATTGCCACGGGGACACCGGAAGCCATGAAGTTAGTTCCGGTGATTACGCTGGTGGTTGCAGCGTGGTTGTTTATTTTCTATATATTGAAAGCGGGTCGATTGGTTAATTACATATCAACACCAGTTATGGGTGGATTTATATCTGGTATCGGTGTGACGATTATTCTCATGCAGGTCAGCAAGCTTTTTGGTGGAAATGCAGGAACGGGTGAACTCATTGAGCTGGTTTCCCATATCTGGGGACAGTTGGGGGCATTCAATGCATTTTCTGCGGTATTAGGATTTGGAACTGTTGCAGTAATTCTTGTTGCAAAGAAGTATATTCCAAAGTTTCCGATGTCAGTCGTGTTGATGGTGCTCAGCGCGGTTGCTACAGCAGTATTTCATATTGATCAATATGGAGTGAAGCTTCTTCCACATGTAGACCGTGCGATGCCGAAGTTTGCGGTTCCGGAGATGAGCCTGCTTGCAGACAATCTTCAGGAAATTATTGTGCTTGGTTTGACTATTGCGCTGGTTATCGTGGCACAGACACTTCTTGCAACGAACAATTATGCATTAAAGTATGATTATAAGATTAAGAATAATAGAGAGATTCTAGCATATGCTGCTGGAAATCTGGTGGCTGCAGCAACAGGATGTTGTCCAATCAACGGAAGTGTGTCAAGAACAGGGATTGCAGATCAGTACGGATGTAAGTCACAGATAATGTCTATTACTTCTGCAGTGACAATGCTGTTAGTGCTTTTGGTGGGAACACCATTCTTAGAGTATCTTCCAGTACCAGTGCTTACTGGGATTGTGATTGCAGCATTGATTGGAATTTTGGAAATCAAGCTGGCAAAGAAACTTGCGAAAACAAACCGTACGGAATTTTTGATATTCATGGTCGACTTTTTTGGAGTGTTGCTATTTGGTACACTCTATGGTGTTATTATTGGGATTATTCTTTCCTTTATTGCGGTGATTATACGTGCAGTGGTGCCACCAAAATCCTTTTTAGGTGTAATTCCAGGACACGAAGGATTCTATAATTTAAAGAGAAACCGTAATGCAAGACCAATTCAGAACACAGTCATGTATCGTTTCAGTGGAAGTCTGTTCTTTGCGAATATCAATACATTTCAGGAGGATATCGAAAATGCATTGACACCTGAAACGAAGCAGGTCATTATTGATGCAAGTGGAATTGGAAGTGTTGATGTAACAGCAGCGGATCGTTTGGTGATTATGAATCGTAGTCTTCATAATAAAGGGATTCGCTTTTATCTGACGGAGCATGTTGGAACCTTAAATGATCAGCTTCGTGCGCTGGGAGCAGGCTCATTGATTGAAGAAGGAGCTGTGAGAAGAACGATTTCACTTGCACTGCGTGATGCAAAGGTGGAACGACCATATCCGTTGGTGGGAATGGAACCCTCTCTTCTCAATGAAAATGTGGAGGACAATGAACGTCTGGCAGAATTTGAATGGGCATTTGGTGAAGATGCAGATGAGATGATGGATAAGCTGACCTTTGAGATTGCTGAAAATATTGCACACACAGATATGAAGCAGGAAGGTGCCATTCAGAAGGCTGAAAATCAAGTCTCTTGGGGAAGAATCGGCCTCTTTGATGAGGATGAGATTCTGGATCGTCTGGAACTTCATATTCAGGATATTGCAAAGAAGACTGGATATAATGCAAAAGAGCTGGAAGATAAGATTGAGCAGCGTCGTGCAATCGTAGAATATAAGTTGATGAAACTGAATCCAGAAGCCTTGGATATCTTAAAAGAGCATCGTCATCAGATGTCAGAACATTTTAAAAAGACCAATCCGAAGGCTTACCAGCATATGCTGGATCGTCGTGAAGAGCACATCAAGCACCTGGAACAGAGTAATCCAGAGCTTGCTGCGCATCTAAAGGAACTGTATCATCATGATACAAAGAAATCATAAATCAGGGGTTATATGAAATATGAGGAGAAAATTAATATGAATATATTAAATGTTGAAAAGGTCAGTAAGTCCTATGGTACAAAGGATTTATTCGACCAGATTACATTAGGAGTAAACAGTGGAGATAAGATCGGTGTCATTGGTGTTAATGGTACGGGGAAATCCACATTTTTAAAGATTGTTGCTGGCATTGAAGAACCAGACGAGGGAAGTGTTGTAAAAGGCGGAGGAGTGACGGTGAC
>JAQUVV010000009.1 GCA_028693195.1 Lachnospira sp. | reverse complement strand
TGTCTGTTTGTTGTACAAATTTATCTCATTGAATGCTTTTAGATATAAAGAAACAGCGAATAAACAAAATGTTTATTCGCTGTAAAAAAATCTTTATGCAAGTATCATCCTTATCTAAATGACATTGATACCACCCCTCCGGCATTTTTAATCATTTTCACATCGCCATTTTTGATTCCAAGTGCCGCTGGTAATAACTCCACCAGCCGTGTATCCATACATGATAAAATCGCCAGTTTCTTATTGGGATATTTATCTGCAATATACTGCTCATACATCTTTTCCTGAACAAACTTCTTGTTATACTCCATGATTTCATTAATCATATTGATGAGAATCCCTTTCCGAAGACTTCACTGGTACTGGAAACAGAAATAAATGCATTCATCTCATGCTCGCGAATATAATTTCTTAACGACACCGCCTGTCCTGTCGTCAAAGTAGAAAAGATAATATATTTCTGACGATGAGAATATGCACCATAGGCATGATTCACTGTTGCACTTTTATGTAATTCTGAAATAATGTATTCGCATATTGGTTCTGCATCATCACATACGATTGTAACGGACTTTCTTAAGTTCATGGTCTCTATAATCCCATCAATCATGAAGGACTTAATTAACAGACCGACAAATGAGAATAATGCCGTTCTAATATCAAATACAAATGTAGCAACCAAAATCATAACTAAATCAGAAATAAATAATGCAACTCCTATTTCCTGTACTTTTGTATACTTCTTTAACAACATTGCTATAACATCTGTTCCTCCGCTGGATGCGCCAATATTAAACAGTACCGCTGATCCAAAGGCTGGAAGTGCAATTGCAAAGAACAATTCCAGAATCGGCTGATCCGTCAGTGGCATCCCCATCGGATATATCTTTTCAAACAACATCAAAAATAACGACAATAATGTACTGGCATAAGTGGTCTTAATTGCAAAGGATTTCCCTAAAAAAACAAATCCTATCAATAATAAAACCAAATTTGCTATAAATGTGAAATTACCTGCCGTAATTGGAAACACTTTCGCTATCACAACCGCAAATCCTGTTACACCGCCAAATGTAAAGTTATTCGGGGATTTAAAGAAATAAACACCTACTGCCATAATGAATATGCTGATTGTAATCAGCAGGAAATTCTTGATATTCCCTATTGATAATAATGCTGTTTTCTTATCCATAGTACAAAACTCCTTTTTTTACTTGTACAAATTCTCCTGCCTGTCACTCTGGCAGGAGGCTTGTACAATAATTAGGATAGAAATTTTGAACAAATTTATTATATAAATAATATCTTACTTCCATCCCTTTGTAATCTAAATATTTATTAAGCTTACCATTAAAAGCCGTTAAGTTACTTGCTGTTTACGTAAAATTAATATATACTATATGTATCGTTTTGAGTTAAATCGTGATACATCTTCATTCAGAAAATCTCCAATATTCTGAACATTTATGAGAAAATATCATACTCAAAAATAAAACGTACGTAGAGGTATAAACATGTCTGAAAAAGTACTTATTGTTGATGATGATCCAGCAATCTGTAAGATGCTGAGTAAAGTAATGGACAGTAATAATCTAGAATCTGATATAGCGAACTCCGGAACTGCTGCTCTTGCACTCATAGAAAATCATTCATATGATGTCATATTAATGGATGTTACCATGGATGACATGGAGGGATTTGATGTCATCAAGAAAATCCGCTCCAATGGTGTCTCCACTCCTGTTATTATTATCAGCGGACGAAGCGAAGATTATGATGCCTTATATGGTTTATCTGTCGGTGCTGATGATTATATCACAAAGCCATTTCGTCCATTGATTGTCGGTGCCAAAGTAAAGGCATTGATTCGCCGTAACAAGCAGCAAATCATGAATTCCAACGATATTATTATCTGTGGTGATTTAAAGTACGATACAACAACCTTACGTTTCTATAAGAACGACGAGGAAATCGATCTTTCATCCAAAGAGAATAATCTCATGCTACTATTTATGAAGCATCCTGATCAGGTATTCACCAAGGACATGATTTACGAACATGTCTGGGGCAATTCCGTAATTGTTGATGATAACACTATTATGGTATACATCAATCGTCTTCGCAACAAGATTGAAGACAATCCTCAAAAGCCTGTTCACATTCAAACTGTTCGTGGAACCGGTTATCGCTTCCATGCTTAAACAATATCATATTTTCAGTCAAATGAGAATTCTTTTTCGCAATAAGAGGTTGCCGCACATACATGCGGCAACCTCTTATTATATATTAGGATTAGGATTGGGCAATTTGAATCATTGAAACCAGAAAAATTGAAATCGCAAGCAAATCTGCGCAGCCACCATGACTGATATTTTTCTCTGTAAAATACTTGTCTAACTCTATTAGTCTAGAGATTCCATTCACTGCATACGCTCCGCCTTCTTGAAGATATTCTTCAGCAATCTTCTGTGTTTCCAAAAGGGTTTGCATGTTTGTTCTGGATAATACGTTGGTATCTTCTGTCTTATTCATAAAGGTCATCAACGTCTGCAGCTTAATCTGATTGAAATCCTTTTTCTGCTTCATTCCTTCTATCATGACTGGGAGACCAATTTCTCTCACAGTCCTATATCCATCAATTGCTTCGCCTCGAACACCTGTCACTCCCATTTTTTTATATAAATTTTCTCCGTGACTCTCTCGTGCAAAGCATTCTGTCTTCTTATTTAGTCGGTCAAGTTCCTCCATAAGAATTCTTCTGACCATTTGTTGTTCCTGTAACATAATCTGGTCTACAGAAATGATTTTACCCGATGCATAGCAGCTTCCAACACTGGCACATAGAATTCCCAAGGAAAAAATCAATCCCTTATGTGTATTCACACCACCAGTCGCTGCATACATCGATGCCTCCGCTTCGATCCCAATTTCTCGAATATTTCGAAAGCACTGTTCTAAATCTTTATATTCCTTTATTCCCTGTTCCGCCATTCTGATAAAAAACGGTTCCAGTGCTTGTGCACTACAATAAAAGGTCAATAAATTCATATCTTTATGTGCACCATTGGTCAGTCGATCCACCAGTCCTGGTTTCGGTGAAGTGTTCACTTCTTCCAAAAGTGACATAGCTGCACATTTTCCAATGATCTGTGCTATCATTTCTGGCGAGCCACTGTTCTGAGCGTGGATTTTATAATCAGAACAGAAGCTCATCAGATCAATTTCCTCTAAAAGGAAATTGGATTTATCCGGTTCGAAGATATTTATAATGGAAGATGTCACTACTTTGAACTTTGTGGATTTTTGTGAATAAACAAATTTGGTCATCTTCGAACCTCCAATTCATACTTGTAAGCTATATTATGATGTTATTATTCTGCGAAGGTAAAATCCTTCACTTCTCTAACAACGTCCATGATAGTTCCGTCTCGGCTCTCAATAATACCTACAACTCTATCACCAAACTGAACCTTTTCTGGTTCTCCAGACATTGAATAAGCAATATCTCTCAGCTCTTCAATTGTCTTAAATGGAAGATTTACATCCTTCATGCATTCAATCAGATCCTGTCTTGCCGGGTTGATTGCGATACCGTAATCTGTGATGACAACGTCAATCGATTCTCCTGGTGTTGTAACTGTTGTTACATCTGTACAGATTGCTGGAATTCTTCCCTGAAGAAGCGGAGCAATAACGATTGTACACTTTGCACCTGCTGCTGTATCTGGATGTCCACCCTGTGCACCAGTAATCATTCCGTCAGAACCAACGACTACGTTGCAGTTAAAATGTACATCAACTTCAAGAGCTGCAAGAATAACGAAGTCAAGCTTGTTTACAACTGCCCCCTTGTTAAATGGATCTGCATACTCTCCCGCTGAGATTCTGAAGTGCTTTAAATTCTTAACAGATTCTACGGCTGCTAAATCGAAATCCTGTGTATCTAACAGACAGTCTACCTGATCATTGATCAAAAGATCACACATAGGCTTTGTCAAACCACCAACACCGAAACGCATTCTTACGTTGCGCTCCTTCATGATCTTTGCAAGTGAGATTGTGGATGCAATAGAAGCTCCACCAACACCTGTCTGATATGAGAATCCATCTTTGAAGTATGGTGTATTTACAACGAACTCTGTACAGTAGTCTGCCATCATTAACTTTCTCATATCTGTTGTAGGCTTTGCTGCACCAGTTGCAATCTTATTAGGATCACCAATTGCATCAACTTCAACAACATAATCAACATTTGTCATGCTGATATGAGCTGGAAAGTTAGGAAATGGTACTAATGTGTCTGTAATTGCAACAACCTTGTCTGCATAGTTTCCATCAACCATCGCATAGGAAAGTACACCACAGTTGCTCTTTCCACCGATACCACGGCAGTTACCATAGTCATCACAGGTAGGAGTTCCAATAAATGCGATATCGATTCTTGTCTCTCCGCTTTCAATAGCACGTACTCTTCCACCATGAGAACGCATAATTGCAAGTCCCTTTAACTTTCCGTGAGAAATCGCATCACCAATCTTACCACGTACACCAGATGACTGAATATTTGTGATTGTTCCATCTTCGATATAAGGAACAATTGGATCATGTGCTTTTCCCAATGAACTTGCACAGATTGTAATATCCTTGATTCCCATATCATGAACTTCCTTCATGACCATATTTACAATATAATCACCTTCACGGAAATGATGATGAAATCCTAATGTCATACCATCCTTAATTCCACATTTCACAAGAACTTCATGAATGTTTTCCACCAATTTACTTCCCTGGTTGTTGATGACACATTTCGTATTCGGGCCATCCTTCTTATATGTATATCCATCTCTATAATGAACGCCTTGAAAAACCTCTTTTCCGGTCATTTCAATTATTTCTTCAGGAATATCTCTTCCAACTGCATTAATCATAATTATATTTCCTTTCTCATATTCTGCAGACTTTGGTCCGCAGGAACAAATCTGTCTGTAAAAAATCTATGACTTATGATTTTTTACAGCTCCCCCTTATAAACACCAGAAGCTTTCGCTAATGAAATTGTTCTCTTTGCTCCGTCATAGAATGCAATATCAATCATCTTACCATCTACAGTAAATACACCAATACCCTGTGCACTCTTTTCATCAATTTCCTTAACAACCTTTTCAGCAAAGATGATGTCTTTCTGTGTAGGTGTAAAGATTTCATGAACGATGTTAATCTGTCTAGGATTTACAATTGATTTTCCATCAAATCCCATTAAATGAATGCTTTCAACATCCTTACGGAAGCCTTCCATATCATCAAGATTTGTATATACTGTATCAAAACACTGTACCCCTGCTGCTCTGGCCGCAATCAGCATATTCTGTCTGGCACCCATCAACTCGATACCTGTACCTGTAATATGTGTCTGCATATCTTTGGTGTAATCACCACCTGATAATGCAATACCGAATAATCTTTCAGATGACTCGCACACATCCATAGCTCTCATAACACCTCTTGCTGACTCAATAGCAGCCATCAATAATGTAGAACCTTCTTCTCTTCCGAATTCTTTTTCTGCTGCAATCACTGCCTGCTCTACTCTATGTACATCTTCTGCACTCTCTGTCTTAGGAATACGAATTGCATCACATCCACCAGCAACGCATACGCGTACATCTTCCTGCCAGTATGGAGTATCTAATCCGTTGATTCTGACAACTCTTTCTACTCCATGATAATCAATTTCCTGTAATGCATGATATAAAGAAAATCTTGCCACATCCTTCTGATTCTGTGCTACTGCATCCTCTAAATCCAGCATAATTGAATCTGGTTTATAAATATATGGATCTTTAATCAATGCTGGTTTCTGTGCATTTAAGAACATCATGGTTCTTCTTAATCTTTTCTTGTTTGGATTCATGATCTTACTGCGCCTCCCCATGGAATATTTTCAGTCTGAACATTTGAACGGTAAACAGCACCTTCTACTCTTGCTTTAATTGTGCAATCCAGTGCCCCCTTGTCAATGACGGTAATCTTCACATTATCAACCTCAAGATTCTTTAAGGTATCCATGATCACCTTCTTAATCTGATTTCCATACTGATTGATTACGGAACTTTCCAATGTAAAATCAATCTTTCCGTTGCCAGGTTCCACAGTGACCTGAGCATCACTTGATTCGAGTGTTCCTGCAATTGCAGGTCTTGTTATCTCCATTACATAACCTCCATATTTTGTTTCAATTCTTCCACATTTGGTCGCTCTTTGTTTGTAACTATATAGTAGAATTGAAAGCTTAAATTTCATCATGTTTTTTCTTAATATTCATTAAGAAAGGCAGTTTTTTAAAATGCTATAATAGACAATGATAGGGCACCCATGAACCATTTTCATAGTTCATGGGTGCCCTATCATTTTAATAAGTATTTCATATATAGCTTACTGATTTTATATTAGAAAGTAATGATACCAAATGCTAAACCTGCGATCATACAGATAATACTTACGCCCCATACCCAGAGGAAGGATGCCTTAATATGATCCTTGATTTCTACGCCTGCAAGACCAACACCTAAGAATGTTGCTGGTACTACTGGACTGATGAATGTTGCACAGTTTCTACATACAACCATAGCAACAGCTAACTGAACTGGCTGAACACCGAACTTTGCTCCAACACCAATCAATACTGGAAGTAATCCGTAGAAGTATGAATCTGTACAGAATGCTAATGTCAAAGGTACTGATAATATACCAATAATTAGTGGTAAGAATCCACCCATTGATGCAGGAATTAAGCTAGCAAGTACATTTGCCATATGATCCATAACCCCTGATTCTTCAAGAGTTCCAAGGAATACACCTGCTGCAAATAATGTAGAAGCCATCATAATCGCTGGACCAGAATGTGACTTAATAATCTTGTTCTGTAACTTTGCACCAGGATAATTTACAACCAAAGCAAGCACACAGCCAACCATGAATACAAAGTAAGATGGAACTTTTAAGAACACAAGGCAAATAATAACTACAAGTGTTAAAATCGCATTGAAAACGAAAAGCTTAGGTCTTGCAAGCTCTTTATCTCTTGCCTGCTCTTCAACTGTTTCTATTTCTACATTTCCTAATTCTTTTGCAAGCTTGCCATCAACACCAGCGCCTCTCTTCTTTTCAACAAATCCCCAGAAGATTGCTGTTAATACTGCAACAACAAGTCCTACGATCTGCATTGGAAGTAATTCCATCCAAAGAGCATTTGCATCCATCTCAAGAACAGAAGCAGCTCTCATTGTTGGTCCACCCCAAGGCATGAGGTTCATAACACCCATAGCAGTTACACAGATTAACAATAATGTAGTAGGTCTCATATGTAATTTCTTGTAAACTGGAAGCATCGCTGGAATTGTGATTAAGAATGTGGAAGCTCCGCCTCCATCAAGATGTCCAATCATAGCAATGATACATGTCATTAATGCAACACCGACAACATTATGTCCGACTTTTTTCATTAATGCGTCAATAATCTTGTCGAACAATCCTACATCTGTCATAATTCCGAAGAATAATACAGAGAAGAGGAATAAGCATGCGGTTGATGAGGTTCCCGCAACACCCTTGGAAATAAATGTACCCATTTCAGAAATTGTAAAGGTACCTGTCGCTATCATAATTGTTGCAGCTACTGCGGACACCCCAACGAACGCAAGCGCTGGTACTGTAATATTTTTCAGCAGTAAAGCAATAATTATGAGAATCGTAGCAAAGCCTAACACGGCCAACATCGTTTCGTTCATAATAAATGAACCCCCTTGTTTTATTTGATAGGATTAGTATAAAAAGACAACCTTACAGCTGTTAATGTATTATCATAATTTCCATTAAGATAAACATTACAATCTGTTAAGGTTGTCTCTTTTCATTTCTGACTTATTTTATAAAATTTTCTCTTTAATTTCTTATATTTTACAATTATTTAGCAGAATCATCTAGTCATTGATACGCTCATATCCCGCTTCTGTATACGATAAATTTCCTCAATAATCTGTGTGTCTGATACAGGTTTTTCCAGATATCCGTCAATATATCCACACTGCTTTGCTTCAATGATTTCTTTTTTCACCTGCTCTGTCATAACAATCTTAATTAAATCCGGATAAGCTGTCTGCAATGTCATGGCATATCGAATTCCAGTATCATCATTTCCCGTTCTGGATAATTCCTGATCAACCAGAAGCACACTATATTCGTTATTCATTAACTCCTGTGTTGCTTCTTCTGTATCCTCCACCGTATGCACTCGAATTCCAAGCTTGGCGAACTTCTTTTCGAACATTTTACGAATCTTTCAATTATCATCCACAACTAATATGCTGCAGTCTCTTCCTTTTCTTTCTTCGCTTTCTTCCTCAGAAATTACAGCGCTTTTTTCAGATAATGGAAGATATATAAAGAATGTACTTCCTTCACCCACTTTACTCTTCGCGAATAAAAATCCCTTATGTGAATGAATAATCTTCTCTGCAACAGAAAGTCCCAGTCCTGTTCCTACCCCCATTGCCTTCGTTGTAAAGAATGGATTAAATATCTGTTCCAGCACCTTCGTATCCATACCACATCCATTGTCTTCAATGGTAATTCGAAGAAACCTTTTCCATATATCATCAATTGAGATTTCATGCACCTCTTCAATGAGTGCTTTATCTACATCATTTCCAGTAATAACCACTTGGCCATCTTCTTTCTGTCCAATGGCATGAAATGCATTGACACAAATATTCAGAAGTACCTGATTAATCTGTGTTTCGTTTCCTAAAAATCCCTCATTCGTGAACTTATTCTGTACCGTCAGCTTTACATTGGCAGGACATACAGAATCTATCATCTTCGCAGCTCTTGTCAATGTCTTTCGAATTGGAATATAGCTATAGATGGTCTCCATATTTTTCCTGCTCATGCTGGAAATCTGATGAATAATATCTTTGGCCTTTTCTGACGCATCAAATATTTCATGCGCATAATCGTATTCCTCTGAATCTTCTGGTAACTGGTCTAGCAGCATCTCTGAATATCCCATAATCGGAGTCAGCATATTGTTAAACTCATGGGCAATTCCTCCCGTCATCGTTCCCATAATCTGCAGTCTCTGTTGATGAGCCAGCGCTTCTTCTCCTCTTTTCGTCTGTTCCAACACTTTATTGAGGTTTTTCAGATATGTAATCTCATTCTTGCTCTTTCTGCTCTGAACTGATGAGTAAACGAATGCTCCAGCAAGCACAACAATCACTAGAACAATCCCTCCTATGGTCAAAGCAATTACTCTGAATCCAGACATAATCGGATCATTAATATCTGTATAATCCATCACTGCGGAGACTACCAGAAATTGATTTCCAATATCTGCATGTGAATAAGCAGATACCTTCTTAACCCTCGGAAGGTTTTTATCTGTCCACCAATAAGAATAATATTCTGTAACCCCGCTGTCGTTCTCATTCTGTTCTCTGAACATATTCTCCAGACTCTCTAAATCCACATCTCCATATAATTGTTCACGTCCATAGATTGCATTCTTTCCAATCTGCTCATCCGCTGGATGCATGAATAAAAAGCATGACTCATTCTTCACCACTACGTATCCATTGGTTCCCAATTGAATATTGGCTATCATCTTTTCATAATAATCTTTTACATCCACAACAATCCGGACATATTTGCCCGTATCAATTTCCTTTTCAAAGCAGAAATATATAAATCCATCTGTCCCTTGTTTTTCTGTCATCACAATATCATTATTCATGATACATTGGTCAAATATCCCACTATATTCTAATGTTTCCGACTCCCATATGACCGATTCATCTTCCAGATAAATTCCAATACTTTCTGTATATGAATTCTCGCTTGCCATATATGTCTTGCAAATGTTAATCTGTTCCTCCAGCTGTTGTGCCTCTGATAATGTACCGGAATGATCCAGTTTCTGAATCAATGAACTTGCCCTGGAAACATCCAATGCATACTGAAGTGCCATCTCTTCTAGATTATCTGCTAAAGAATCCGCAACAATCAACATCTGTTCCTCTTGCTTTTGTATAATATTGTCCTTATACCTACTCCACACAGAATAGCCAAATGTAGCTGCAGCAATGATTAATATTCCTGCAGTCACCAGCCATATTGCTACGCCTTAGTAACGATATTCTTTTCTTTTCTTCATCTGCACTCTCCCCGATGTAACTCATACACCTCTTTGAAACAATTTTTAAATATTTGAACAATCCTCTTAAACTGCTCTGAATGATATTGATCCTTTTTATAAACAACGGCGATTGTTCTGCTGACATCGCTCCCTTGTATGTAGAAATATTCTACTCCCTCGACCTTTTCCAGCTCTCTGCTACTCTGTCCATGATTATGATAATCTGCAAGTATATCAGGAAGAAAAGCGACTCCTAAGCCGCTTTCCACAAGTTTCTTTGCCGTCTCTGAAAATGTACATTCGCAGATTACATTTGGAAAAATCCCTGCTTCTTTCAAACATTTTCTACTCATTCTACCAAAATATGATTCCTCCGGAAGCAAGATAAATGGAATATCCTTTAATAATCTCAGATCAACCTTTCTATAGAGCATCTTCTGATTTGCATCTTGAGGACTGCTGATATGTTCCGTCTTATATGGATCTTCCTGTTCTAACTGAAGCTGCCGAACAAACCTTTCTGGAATTGCCAGACATATTTCCTCATCCACGATAATCTCACTCTCATAGGTAAGGTCATCTCCCCTTGGAATATCTATAATCATATCCAATTTATCCTCTGCAAGTAAAACTGTCAACTCATTATTAGGTTTTTCTACAATTTCAATTTCACAGTCTGGATACTGTTGATGAATAGCTTTTACCACTGCTGGTGTTAGCACAGCACTTCGATGGGGACTGATTCCCAGTACGATTCTTCCACCTGTTTCAGCGTTTAAATCCTTTAGTTCCTCTTTCATCATATTCTGTGAATATAATACCATCTCTGCCCACTGACAAAACAACTTTCCGGCATAAGTCAGCTTCATTGTGCTTCCCGTTCTTTCAAACAATAGACTCCCCGTCTCTTTTTCCAATTGATTCAGGCTTATGCTTAATGATGGCTGTGATATGTATAGCTTTCTAGCTGCCTTCGATATATTTTTCTCTTCTGCAATCGTTAGCACATATTTTAGTTGGTTCCAATTCATATTAATTCTCCATTCTTGCTGCACCCTGCAAACTTTGGGCTGCAAAGGAACAAAATGTTCCCTGCACAAATTTGCGTGTGAAAAATCTGTGATATAAGGATTTTTCACATTATCCCTCTTATCTATAGTTACAAACTATTGTTTTTATAATTATTTATATATTTTACATATTACAGTTTGTGTCATAAAATTGCAATGTGAATTTCAAATGAAGTAAATCGAAGTTTATTAATTGATTTGAAGAAGATATATGACGAATCACAGAATCGAATTTTAACATAAAAAGAAACGAGGATATCACAATGGACACAACAAAACATAAGAAACAGAATAAACCACATCCACTTTCACTAATGCTCTTTTTTATCAAAATTGGATGTTTTACCTTTGGTGGAGGATGGAGCATCCTTTCTCAGATGGATCAAGAATTCGTTCAGAAACACCAGTGGCTTACCGATGAAGAATTACTAGACATTACTTCTGTGGCTCGCTCCATGCCTGGAATTATGATTACAAATATCAGTATTATATTCGGGCATCAAATGTGTGGTGTTTTAGGAGCAATTGCCTGCACCGTTGGAATTGCCATTCCATCCGTTGTTATTCTGACTGTGGTCACATTTTTCTATGGAATGCTAAAAGACAATCTGTATGTAACCTATATTCTTCAAGGAATACGTTCTGCCGTTGTTCCCACCATTTTGGTTTCTGTAATCCGTATGTGGAAATCAGCAATCAAAGATAAAATCTGTCTCATATTTTTGATAATTGCATGTGTATTAAGCTTATTTGCCCCTGTGGGCAATATTGAAATTGTTATATTAGGTATTATTGCAGCACTGATATTAGCTTGGATCAAAGGAGGAAAAGGTAAGAATGCTTTATCTTGAATTATTTCTTGTTTTTATGAAAATCGGTTTCACCAGCTTTGGTGGTATGTCTATGGTTCCTGTCATTAATGATGAAATGCTGTCTCATGGCTGGATGTCACAGATGGATATATCCAATATTCTTGCTATCGCAGAAATGACTCCTGGTCCTTTAGGCATTAATTGTGCTACCTTTGCTGGTATGCAGGTATCTGGTGTATTCGGAGGACTCATTGCCGTTCTAGGCGTCCTTACACCTGCCTTTACGACAACTCTTCTTGCTGCTATTTTCTTCAAGAAAGTAAAAGACACAAAAATAATGGGGCAGATGCTCTATGTCATCCGCCCCGTATGTATTGGTTTAATTCTGGCTGTCACACTCACCTTAGCACTTAGTTCCTACCTGAGCACTGCTTACCAGCCAATTTATTCTAATATCATTATTGGAATTATCGCATTCTTCCTTCTCTTTAAAATGAAGAAAAGCGTACCTCTTGTCATTGTTGTTTCCGCTGTTTTAGGTCTTGCCATGGGTATGATTGGACTATAGTATCATCATAACAGCATCTATGATAATTCCACATACCGCGCCAATGACATACATCATTCCAAGAATCTGAAAGCTTTTCTTAAGTTCACGATTCTCTCTAAAAAGAACAAGAATGCCAACTCCTGCTCCTGCAAGTAATCCTGCCATCATAGAGCCCAGGGACATAATTCCACCAAGATATAACTGTGTTAATACAACTGATGCTGCACAGTTTGGAATTAATCCAACCAATGTTGCAATCAATGGGCCTATGACTGGCTTATTCAGGATAAGATTCCCCAAGGTCTCTTCTCCAATAAAGAAGATTGCCGTATTTAATACAAATGAAATCACAACGATATAGCCGAATATAATCGCTGTATGTTTAATTGCCGATTTCACAATACTTTTCTCGCAATGGCAGTGATCATGATCACAGATATGACCAATCTTCTTTGTAACATCGTCATCTTTACGTATGCGACGCATTGCAAAATCAATTACAAATCCCGCCACCATACCAATGAGAACCTTTGCGCCAATCACCTTCAAAATGAATATTACACCCACATTTTCTGAAATAAAGACTGGAAGCATCTCATCTGAAGTGGATAGATAAATAGAAATCAAAGTTCCTAGAGTAATAACACGTCCTGCATAGAGATTAGAGGCTGCTGCTGAAAAGCCACACTGTGGAAATGCCCCCAGTAATGCTCCAAAGAATGGACCTGCTTTTCCTGAATTCTTGATAATTCTTTTGGTCTTTGTACTTGTTCTATGTTCCAAATACTCCATTGCCAAGTAAGTTAAAAACAAAAATGGAATTAACTTCACACTGTCAATCAAAGTATCTAATACTACGTCTAACATATATCCTCCATAACGACATGGATTTCATCCATTGTCTGTGTTTCGTTTATTAATAGTAACAGTTTTTTATTATATCATATCCGTTCCGGACATAATGCCTTCGGCGGATTTTTAGCACCCAATTTCTGCGGTTCCGCAGAAATCAATGTGCAATGATATAATTCGCATCCATGCTCATTATATCATATTATTTTTATAAGCAAATAATAGATTCATCCATACAAATAGAAAAATCCTAACCCTTTATACATCAAAAAGCTTCTTCATTTTCGGGAATTTCTTCATCAATCCTTTTACTATTGAATATGCGATCACTCCATACAGTGAGCCCAGAATCAGACTGACAAGAACATCACTTGGATAATGTACCGTCAGATATAATCTTGAAAAAGCGATTAGTGAAGCGAGAATAACTGCTGCAATCCCTTCTTTTTTTCTCCACATCAAAATCGCCAATGCTCCTGCAAAGGAGGCTGATGTATGTCCTGATGGAAAGGACCAGTCTGAAATCAATGAATGCACATTATAAAGATTTCCAAGACTTGGATCTGTCACAAATGGTCTGATTCTATGAACAATATTCTTCATCAATCCATTACACATAATCAATGACAATAACAACGCAATAGCTACTGTAAGTCCTACCTTTCTATATTTCTTAGGAAGGAAAAATAACATCAATACTGCTAGTACAATCCATACCGTTCCGAATTCTCCCATTAATGTTAATCCATACATGATTGGATTAGTTATAGGATTCTGAAGTGACTCGAACCAATGTAAAATCTGTAATTCCATAGTTTACCAATTTAACCTTTCTAATTTGTTTATACAAGCATATTTTCTAAAGTAATGCTCTCCTCATCTATTTTAGAAGTTTCTCTATATCAGCCTCTCCGTACACATCAATTCCATGCTGCTTTAATAAACCTGCTGTCATACCATCTCCCTCAATTAAGACCTTCGAAAATGTTCCGTCATAGATATGACCACTTCCGCAGGAAGGACTACGCATCTTTAAGACTGCCTTTTCACAGTGAAATCTCTGTGCCATTGCTAACGCTTCCTCTGCTCCACGCAAAAATTGATCTGTCACATTAGTTCCCTGATTATCATATACTTTTCCATCGCGAATTTCTGCTGGGTTCCTTGGTGTCTGCAATCCCCCATAAATTTCCGGACAGAATGGAACGAGATGATACCGCTGCATTAACTCTGAAAGTTTCTCCTCAAACTCAAGTATATTCTGGCACTCGCCATCATACCTGCAATGAGCCCCTAGCAAACAAGCACTCACTAATATATTTTCTTTTTCATTCATCATATTACTTCATGTCTCCCTGTTCTCTTTTACACATTATTTATTTCGTTTTTAAACTGACTATTGTTTGAACTTCTATGTTGTAGTATGATATTTCTTGAGTTTGAGCTGCGCACAAACTTGAGCCATTAGCTGTCTCTTAAAAAACAGTCGCAGCATGGAGGCTAAGAGTGTAAAATCTTATATGATAATTTTTCACTCATACAAGTTTGAGCTGCGCACAAACTTGAGCCATTAGCTGTCTCCTAGAAAACAGTCGCAGCATGGAGGCTAATTATGTCTAATTTTTTATTTACTTATGATGCAGAATCCCAAAGCTACACGCTTACGCAAGGATGCATGATCGGAATTGTAGTTCTTCTCATTCTGATTATGATTGTTGCTGCTTTTATTTTTGGCAAAAAATCCAATTCAAAGTTTCATACCAAACAGCTTGTATTCTCTGCTGCATCGATTGCTATTGCATTTGCACTATCTTATGTAAAGCTTTTCCAAATGCCCTGGGGCGGTTCCATCACACTTTGCAGTATGTTATTCGTTTGCCTGGTAGGGTATTTCTATGGGCCAAAGATGGGTCTGACTGCTGCTTTCTGCTATGGTCTGCTTCAGCTTGTCCAGGATGGTGGTTCCTACATCATTCATCCTTTCCAGCTCTGCTGTGACTATATCTTTTCATTCATGGCTCTGGGGCTTTCCGGCTTCTTTGCTAATAAAAAGAATGGACTAATCATTGGATATCTTGTAGGTATTCTTGGACGTCTTGTATTCCTCTCCCTAGGAGGCTACATTTTCTGGATGTCTTATATGCCAGATAACTTTCCAAAAGCTTTTTCAGCCGTATATCCAATTGCCTATAATGGTTCATACATTGCTGTTGAAGGGATTCTTACTCTTGTTATTCTTGCAGTTCCTGCTGTTCGAAGTGCAATCAAACGAATTAAGCAGACATTTATCCAATGATTATTTATATACAATTCCCTTATAGAAGCAATTAAAATCTCTTTCCCTGCCAGTCCAGTTTACATTGTTTAATCATAACTGTCAGGGATTTTTTATATAAAGGAATTTAAAGGATTCCAACTGCCTGCTTTGCAAGCTTGTCCGCCTCTTCATTCCCCTCTACTCCTGAATGTCCTTTCACCTTAATAAAACGTATATTGATCTGATTCTTCACAGACTGAATGAAGTCATAATAAGCAATGGTTCCTTTCTTATTACGCTTCCACTCTCCTTTTGCCCACATCTCTATTCCCATATAATCATAATAAACTGCAATCTCAGGAAGCTTTAAATCTACTGCTTTCTGAATTGCTGCCATACTGCCAAGTACCTCTCCAGATACATTTCTCATGGAGACCATATCTGGATCTGTCCCCGAGCCCTGCAGTACCTCCTTAATTCCATCATGAACAAGAAAGCCTCCATATCCATAAACGCCTGTAGCAATATTAAAAGAGCCATCCACAAACGCATAAATATCTGGTATTTCTTCTATGGATTTTATGTCACTCGCACTGGTCTTCTTTGTATTCCCCACTGCTTTCGATATACTGCTTCCCATGATGTTCTGCATAAACTGCTCCGCCTCAGCAAGTGTCGGAAAACTCTTATACTGCGCTGCTGGAAATCCATGAGTCATTGCCTTACATTCATCCCATGTTCTATATATCCCAGGCTTTACGCCCACTCTGACTGCATAATACTTTGATGCCATACTCTATTCATTCTCCATAGTTTCTTATTGTCCTGATTAAATAACCAATATTATATATATCTGCAACTAACCGGCAATATATCCTTTAATATACTCTGATGACACCTGAAATCTCCTGAACAACAGACATTCCATCAAACACTTTCATTGCATCATTAAAATTCTTTTCTTCCACTTCATCAGTAATAATAACCAGTTCTGCATTTCCACTCTTGCGGCTCTTCTGAACAACCTGTGCAATGCTCACATCATTATTTCCCAATACACTCGCAATATTCGCAAGCACACCTGGACGGTCTACTGCCTGAATTCTCAAGAAAAATTTACTCTTTGTTTCATCGATTTTCTTAACTTGTAAATTCCTATAGCAGCTACAGCCAATTCTTCCACAGCAGTTATGAACCAAATCTCGCATAACATCGACCACGTCGCCCATGACCGCACTTGCCGTTGGCATCTCCCCTGCACCTCTTCCCATGAACATCGCATCATCCATGGCTTCACCATGAACAAATACTGCATTGAAAGAATTTCGTACCGTTGCCAGTGGATGATCTTCATTTATCAGCATTGGATGAACTTTCACTTCAATTCCATCTTCCGTGTTCTTTGCTACACCTAACAGCTTGATTACATATCCAAATTCTTCTGCATACTTAATATCTTCTGCTGTTATTCTTGTAATTCCTTCTGTATATACATCTGAAAATGTGACTCTGGAATTAAATCCAATAGATGCCATGATTGCCATCTTGCGCCCAGCATCATAACCTTCCACATCGGCTGTTGGGTCTGCCTCTGCATATCCTAACTCTGTTGCTTTCGCTAGTGCATCCTCATAGCTCATCCCGAGTTCTGTCATCTTTGTCAGAATATAATTCGTTGTTCCATTGACAATACCCATAATTTCATTAATCTTGTTACCAGCCATGCTCTGCTTTAATGGTCTGATAATTGGAATTGCTCCTGCTACAGCTGCTTCAAACTGTAAATCACATCCCGTTTTATCTGCGGCATCCATCACTTCTTTTCCATGTTCTGCAAGCAAATCCTTATTTGCTGTAACAACTTGTTTGCCTGCCTCCAATGCCTGAACTACATAAGTCTTTGCTGGCTCAATTCCACCCATCAGTTCAATTACAATATCAATTTCTGGATCATTGATAATTGAAGTAAAATCATCCGTCAGAACAGATTCATCCACTCCTGGTCTTTTTTTATTCAGATTTCTTACAAGTATCTTCTTAATTACAAGTTCTGCACCTGTCTTATTCTGAATATCTTCTTTCATAGACTCCGCAAGCTTGATTACACCGCCGCCGACAGTCCCTGCTCCTAATATTGCTGCATATACTATATTCTTATCCTTGTTCATGTTCATATATCTCCCTTATTTTTGCTCGTTCTCAGATTTGCATCCTACATCATCTGTCTAAAACTCTTTGCTGCTGATGCAATTCGTATAATCGCAACTAAATCCCATATACCTTCAAAAACAAATACAATTCCCATAAATATCATTAACGTGCTGATTGTTGAGAATGGATTCATCAATGCTACAACGCCAAGTATGACCATAATCACTGCTGCCACCAGTTCTATCC
The DNA here is from genome assembly GCA_028693195.1 of Lachnospira sp. Lineage (GTDB taxonomy): Bacteria > Bacillota > Clostridia > Lachnospirales > Lachnospiraceae > Lachnospira. The sequence continues at coordinate 7,388 of JAQUVV010000009.1, read as the reverse complement.
ACCAGGTGCTAACCTGCATATTATGAAAATCTACTGCATACTGGAGTTTCAAAACTCCATCTACAATAATTATGATTGCTAGAGCTGTTGTGATAAATACTGCTATCACTTCTGGTTTCATTACAAAAAAGACACCAAATCCCGCCAAGCATACTCCCTGTACAAGACCAAATGAACCCAATACTTCATTCTTCATAATCTTGTAATAAGAAATCAATCGAAGCACACCCCATACACAAAGTGCTATACCAATCCCTTTACATAAGAGTACCCCTGATACCTCAGGAAAAATCACCATTAGAATCCCAAGTGCAATCAATGCCAGCGATACAATAATTAGCTCTCTTTTTATTCCTTTAATTTTTTTAACTATTTCATCCATAGTAACTCCTTCTTTCATTCTTTCATAATTCGCATATCAATCATCATAATATTTCCGGGTATAAGGCAATGACGGCTCGTCACACTCTCATATCCTATATAGCTAGTTGCTGTAAAGCTGCATCTATATCTGGATAAGATCTCTTTAAGGATAATGGTCGTCCTTCTTTATTCAGAAAGCAATGACGGCTTTCTCCTGTGCATCTCACTTCACCTGTTTTCTTATCTTTCACAATGTAAGAAACCGTCATCTTCACACCGTTATAATTGGATAATCTTGTTTCAATACATACAATATCCGCATAATGCGTCATACTTTTATACTCCGCATTAACTGCTAGTACTGGACTGATAATTCCTACTTCCTCCATCTTCTCATATCCAAATCCAATCTGTTCTAATATGTCTGTTCTCGCCTCTTCAAACCAGCGAATGTAATTAGAATGATGAACGATTGCCATCTGATCTGTTTCATAATATTGCACTTTGTGTTCATATATCTTCAGCATGATGTTTTCTCCCACATTACAAATATTTTTCCTGTATCACTAACAGTTCTACGCAAAAGCATTAGAAATATAAATATATATTATGATATTGTACTTTTTACCCTGGCATCATATTATATTTCAACAATTCGGTCTGCTCGCTCTAATGTAGACAATCTATGGGCTATCATAATTGTTGTACGATTTTTCATCAGATTTTCTAACGCCTCATTCACAAGACGTTCAGACTCATTATCCAAAGCAGACGTTGCCTCATCTAAGATTAATATTGGAGCATTCTTAAGGATTGCCCTTGCAATGGCAATTCTCTGTTTTTCTCCTCCTGATAAATGATTGCCTCGCTCTCCTGCAATTGTATCATATCCTTGATCCTGACGCATAATAAAATCATGTGCATTAGCAGCTTTTGCCGCTTCAACAATCTCATCCATAGACGCGCCTGGTTTTCCATAGCCAATATTCTCTGCAATACTCACATCATATAGATATGGCTCCTGCGGTACGTAGCCAATTTTACCACGAACTTCAGAAAGTGTCATCTCTGAAAAAGGTTGTCCTGCAATTGCGATATTTCCTTGATTTGCAGGGTAAAAGCCTAACAAAATCTTAGCAATCGTACTCTTTCCTTTTCCTGATTCGCCCTTTAATGCAACCGTCTCTCCCTCATCAATATGCAGATTGAAATCAGATAAAACATCGTGTTCTCCATCGTATGAGAAATATACGTGTTCCATCTCAATATAACCATCACCAGATGGCTTTCCGATATGCTCATAATACTCTGATTCTTCTTTGGAATCCAAGAATATAAATACCTTCTGTGCATTTACAAGACAGCTTGCCATGGATGGAATATATATTCCAATCTGCATAAAATTCCAGCTCATCGTTCCATATAGCACATAAATTGCCGCTAAATCCTGAACTGTTGTAATATAAATGCTGACAAAGAAAATACCAACTGCGATAAATACCAGCGAACTTATCAAGTCAAATCCTCTATTAATACTTTCAAGGAATGCTGAAAGCACATTCATCTTTGACTGTTCTTTCTTAAAATGCTGATTCTCTTCCACATAAGAATCCACCATAACCCGATTTAAATTAAAAATCTTAATCTGTTCCATTCCAGATAAAATATTCGTCAACCGCTCTGTAAGCGACGTATGTGTTCCGGACATCTTTCGACTCACTGTGCTCATTGGTCTGATAAATATAGCATTCACCACAAATGTTGCGATACACACACCTAAGAGGCATAACGTCACTTGCCAATTTAATAAAAACATTGGAACCAAATAAAACACAACCATCAGCACTGGCATCAGAATTCGTCTAAATCTTGAGCCATATACATCTTCTGTTCTTCCACAATCATACACCACTTAATTCATCTGGCTGCTTTACAATTTCATTAATTCTGCGGAATGAAACCAATTCTTCTCTCAATTCATTTAAAAAACCAGGAAGTTCTCCCAATGGAAATACAATTCTATTGAGCAAAAGCACATACGACAGTAAAGTTCCTACTGTCATATGTCCAGAAACTACTTCATATAAGGCAAACAGATAACAAAGCAATCTTGGAACCCAGCGAATTCCATTCCCCACCACCTGAGAAATCATGTTCATTCTCGTTCTGACATATTCATTATTCAGAATATTCGATACCACGTGATCTATTCTTTGATTCTCAACTTCACGCAAATTAAAGCTTCTTCCAACAATCATTCCGTTAAATGTGTCAAGAGCCGTATTCTCCATCTCATCATACAACGCTCTCCTGCTTCCTGAAAGCTTTCCCATCTTCTTAGAAACTACATTCGCCATCCATAAAAGGACTGGATAACAAATCATGGTAACCAGAAGCAGCCGAATATCGATGATTCCAATATAGACACCGACTGTCACTATCGTTATGAACGATAAAATCATCTCAGGGATTACCTCTGAGAACATGGCTTCCACCTGATACACATCTGCAATCAACTTATTCATAATCGTACCAGTTCCCACGGAATCAAAATAACTATACTGCAGCTTAACCAGTTTCTCCGTTGTCATACTCTTAATATCTGTCTGAACATTCACACTGAATGTCTTCTGAGAAAAGGTCTTGATAAAAGCCATACATGTACCAATTACCGTCAAAATCAGAAATGGGGTCAGTAATGTATTCAGTTCAACTGTCCCATTGTCAAACAATGAGTCTGTTGCCTGTGCAATTCGATTACTTCCATCTACAACCACCTGTGTTAATGCATATGAAGACACGATATATACCAGCATCAGATACCAATAACGGTATACAGCCTGTATCATACTTGTCTTATTATTCCTCTTGTCCATAAAAATCCCCCTTAGCCTCTATAAAACATATCCAAAAATCATAAAAATGTTTTTCATATGTTCTGCATTGATTCCTTATCCCACCATTGCAAAAATCGTATATGCAGTAGTAAATATGTCACTATTCACTCCATTCACAGTAACGTAATTATACTATATCTTTCTTAAAAAATCCAAACGTCTCTTTACAAACATCTGTTCGAATGTTACAATCTAATTATGAACTAGTGTTCGATTTTTGTAAAGTGTTTTTATTACATAACCACTACCTAAATATATACTTTATATAAAGTAATTTGTTGAACACAATTACAACAGAAGGGAGCGATATTACTATGATTATTCAGGATCACATGGATCTAATGGAAAAACTTACAATTCTGTCCGATGCAGCCAAGTATGATGCTGCCTGTACTTCTAGTGGTGTCGATAAGAAGAATAATGGTGCAGGAATGGGTAATTCTAAGGCTTGTGGAATCTGTCACAGTTTTGCAGCTGATGGCCGATGTATCTCTCTTCTCAAGATTTTATTCACCAATGAATGTATCTTTAACTGTCAGTATTGCATGAATCGTTCCTCTAATGATGTTGTCAGAGCAACCTTCACTCCAGAAGAAGTCTGCACATTGACCATGGAATTCTATCGAAGAAATTATATTGAAGGTTTGTTTTTAAGTTCTGGAATCATTCAAAACCCTGATTATACAATGATGCAGCTTGCCGAAACTGTCATGCTATTGCGTACAAAGTATCACTTTGGCGGATATATTCATCTGAAGGGAATCCCAGGTGCCTCTGCAGATATTATTGAAGCTGCTGGCTGGTATGCAGATCGAATGAGTGTGAATCTCGAATTTCCTACCGCTGACGGATTAAAGAAGCTGGCTCCACATAAGAGCCGGACAACCATTCTGACACCTATGCGTCAGATACAGAACGGAATCCAGCAAAACAAGCTCCAGATATACCATAAAAGAGATGAAGGAAATCACTGGTCACACGATATCTCCGACGCAGGCTCCTCATTTTCGTTGCATCAGAAGCGGAAAACTGTAATCGAGAAAAACGGGAATCAATCAGCGTTTCCAAGTAATCACCACCCTACAAGTATCAACTCTACCGTGAACGATTTCATCTCTTTAGAAGACAATCAACATTCCAAAAATGCTCTGCTGTCCACTCCGTCTGGTTCCAAGCAGATGTTTGTTCCTGCTGGACAGAGCACACAGATGATTATTGGTGCTACCCCTGAAAGCGATTATCATATCGTAACGATTGCAGAAGCACTCTACCGCCAATATTCTCTCAAGCGAGTTTTCTACTCTGCATTTGTGAATGTGAATCAAGATAATAATCTTCCTGCACAACCAGATGGTAAAGGTGTTCCTCTATTACGAGAACACCGCTTATATCAGGCAGACTGGTTAATGCGGTATTATGGATTCCAATCCAATGAATTATTATCAGAAGAAAAACCGAACTTCAATGTCTTTCTCGACCCCAAGTGTGACTGGGCAATTCGTCACCTAGAACAGTTTCCAGTCGAGATTAACAGAGCCGGCTATTACACGCTTTTACGTGTCCCGGGAATTGGTGTGAATTCTGCCAAGCGTATCGTGAAAGCTCGCCAATCTGCCAAGCTGGATTTTCAAGATATCAAGAAAATGGGCGTAGTACTTAAGCGTGCATTATTCTTCATCACCTGCCAAGGACGAATGATGTATAACACCCCTGTGGAAGAGAACTTTATTACTAACAATCTCATAGGTATTGATCAGCGAAAGCTCTTTGATATCGAACACCATCATAGCTATCAGCAGCTTTCTCTTTTTGATGATTATCATATGCAGCAAGGCTAGTAATATTTAATCAAACTACTTGCCTGGATTCCTGAATACAGTTTTCCAAAAGCCCCAGTGTAGTAGTATAAGTAATTATAATTAACCAGATTTAATAATAATCAACCATGAATGTTGAAAGGAGATTCTATTATCATGAATACTTTACAGACAACCCACATCTTTCAATGTGATGATACCTTAGATGGGATTCTAACAGCTGTATATTTGGCCTGGCAGAAAGGTACTAGCTGTACAGATATCCGTGTTCGTAATATGAATGCGAATTTTTCATTTTTTGAAGAAATTCATGATGTTGCAACTGACTTATCACTTGTGGAGAGAGTCACTCATTCCATAGAAACTAAGCTTTCCGCAGACATTCTGTTTTATATATATCGATGTGCACTCTCCTATGCCCCCGATAAAGCCTCTGTCATCTACCATTATTTACAGAAAGCCTTTCGAATTGGACCATCTATTGTGAATTATCTTCATGATGAGACTGTTATGCGAGTTTTTGAACTAGATCGACAGATTGGAACAGAAGCACACAAGTATCTTGGATTTGTTCGATTTGAAGAATTAGAGAATGGCGTACTAGCTAGTCGAATCAATCCCAAGAGCAATATCATCCCTTTAATTGCAGACCATTTTGCTGACCGCCTTCATAATGAGAACTGGATCATACTTGATACAGTCCGTCAATTAGCCGTAGTCCATCAAGCTGGTCTTGGCTACGTATTCACTGATCATATTACAGAAGAGCAATTACTTGCATTCTCTAAGAAATCAATGAACGAAGAATCTTTTCAAGCTCTCTGGGAACGATTCTTTCATACCATTGCCATTGAGCCTAGACGAAACGATAAGTTACAACGCAATATGATGCCACTGCGATATCGAACATATATGGGACCGGAGAATGAAAGATAAAGAACAAAGAGTTTGCATGCAAACTCTTTGTTCTTTATCTTTCATTCAATGTTTATCTAATCAGATTTTACACTTCATCTTCCTTCTTGAGCTTGAAGTTTACTTCTCTGCCTTCTTTAATCCAAGTACGGAATTCTGCCGTTGCTGCAAACATTACATCTCCGGCTGAGTTGATTGCTGTTTCAAAAGAATCCTGAACCACGCCAACAATAAACCCTACACCTACAACCTGCATTGCTACATCATTGGAAATTCCAAATAGTGAACACGCCATTGGTATTAGAAGCAGAGAGCCTCCTGCAACGCCTGACGCTCCACACGCAGAAACTGCTGCAATCACACTTAACACAATTGCAGTTGGAACATCCACTGCAATTCCTAATGTATGAACTGCCGCAAGTGTCATCACTGTAATGGTAATTGCTGCACCATCCATATTGATTGTCGCACCAAGTGGAATTGATACAGAATACATTTCTTTGTCTAATCCTAGTCTCTTACATAACTCCATATTAATTGGAATATTTGCTGCTGAACTTCTTGTAAAGAAAGCTGTAATACCACTCTCTCTTAAGCAGGTAAATACTAATGGATATGGATTTCTCTTTAAGCAGATTGCTGCGATCAATGGATCAACAATCAATGCAACTGCCAGCATACATCCTACTAGTAACAATAAAAGTTTTCCGTAATCCTTGAAGATTGACATCCCACTTGTAGATACGGTATTAAATACTAAACCAGCAATACCAAATGGGGCAAAGCTGATAATCCACTTTACAATCTGAGATACTGCGTCTGAAATATTGTCTAATACAACCTTTGTTGAATCAGATGCTTTTCTTAATGCAATACCAAATACAGCTGCCCATGCAAGTACGCCAATATAATTCGCATTGATAATAGACGCAATTGGATTTGCAACAATATTGGAAAGTACTGCTGTCAACACCTCTGTAATGCCTCCCGGTGCAGTCTCTGCAACCGCATCTGTCAGCTGTAAAGTAACAGGGAATAAAAAGCTTGCAATCACTGCTACAACTGCAGCCAGAAGTGTGCTCAGCATATAAAGTATAATCACTGTGGTAAACTTTCTTCCCATCTTACGACTGGCTCTGGTCAATGAGCTCACTACCAGTACAAATACTAGAATTGGGGCAATTGCCTTCAGTGCTCCCACAAACATTGTTCCGAATAATGCAATTCCTGTTGCCTGTGGAACCAAGACTCCCAACAGTGCTCCTATAATCAGACCACCAATAATTTTCAAAACGAGGTTGGTGTCATTCCATTTTCTTATAATTGTCTTCAACGAACTTATCTCCTAACATGCAATATCAGTTGGCATCATCCATGTTGGCAAGCTTCTTCGCCT
>JAQUVV010000195.1 GCA_028693195.1 Lachnospira sp. | reverse complement strand
TTCATATACTGCCTGTGAACAGTCTTACATCACTGTGCCGGCTTTGTTGCCACCTTCATAGCTGTTACTGAATTGGTCTGTTCACCCTCCTGGTATTCCAAGGTCACTGAATCACCTACATTTACAAGAATTACTTCCACATGATCAGCGACATTTACGTCATAGATTACTGAACTTCCATCCAGTAAAATGTAATAATGGGAATTCCCGTCTACGACTGCCGTTGCAATCTTGCTGACCGTTCCAGTCTTACTCTTCGACTCAATTACCTCTTCCTGAACGATTCCATTATCACTCATCAGTTGTCGATAATTGGTCTCACACTGAAGCACAGAATCACCGATTGCTACATTCTGATACTTTTCAATATTCAACATCGCATAGGATTTTACCAATCCGGCATCATCCTTTAATGCCATAAAGTAAGTTGGCTGTCCACCCACATTGACTAGCAATGGGAAGGTTGCCTTATAGCCTAAGTTCTGCACGCGACCTTCTGCGGACGACATGGCAGAATTCTCTTCGGCTCCGGATATTGTATAATACCTGGTCTCCATGGTTCTCTGATTCATCAAAACGAAACCGACATTGGACTTATCCTGTCCAACAGATGTAACACCTGTATATACCCACACATCATCATCAAGGGCAATATAGTTATAACCATCTGTTGTCTGAAGACAATCCCTCTGACCTAATACACTGTTAATAAATCCATGCTTTAAGGAACCATGATAATCATATAATTCAATGAGAAGATCTGCGGAGAACACCTTATCTACCCATGTTGGAACATCTTCCACTGCGTAATCAGTCATCTCACCAGTCACCGCATTACACAGAACCACTCTGCCAACAGTCACGCCGCCAAATAATCCAATATTGTACTTCTTCACTGGACATACCCAGTAAGGAGTTCCCGTCTCATCAATTTCGAAATTAATATCATCAAAAATGTAAGTCGGATAAGCAAATCTCAACTGTCTGTAAATGTTTCTGCCAAAATGATCGCTCTTGGTATACTTCATGCCCTCTGGAAGTCTCACACACTGTGCTTCCTGCGAAGTCATATCAATTTCAATATAGGCTGGAATACCTTCTGAATTATTGGAAAACCACTTAATAATGCTGCCATATTCCAATGGTGAAACACGGACAGGCTTATTCGCATAGTTAATCTGCGAATACATATCACTGACCTCAAACTGAGAAACCATATCCACCATGGTACCCATGACTCTATTTCCAATAACCTCTGCGGAATCCTTATCAAGAATTGGAATCTGATTATAGGATACCTCTTTAATATCCTCTGTGAAACTTCTGTCCTCTACATTTAACAGTTTCTGATACTTGGCTGCATTAACAATCTCAGATGACAGAATTCCTCCAACTAAGAATATCGCAACAAATGCAATGGTAATACCTGCAAGTATCTTGAAACCAAGCTTTGCAGCACTGCTCTTGAATTCAAATAACGGTGCCTTCACACTCTTTCCATTAATTGTTGTATACTTCTCTTTTCCCTTTGCATGATATGCAATATAATAAATCACTAAAACTACTAGCATTACGAAGATAATAAACTTCCAAAATCCTGGAGCGTGAATATTAATTGCTGGCAGTTCTATATAATAGTATATTGCCGCAACAATCACCCCAATGATTGCAGCAGTCAAGCCTGCCATGAACTTCTTTCCTTTCATAATTATAACCTCTCTTTCCCTATCGGAATTTTCATATTTAGCCTCCATGCTGTGACTGTTTTTTAGGATACAGCTAATGGCTCAAGTTTGTGCGTAGCTCAAACTTGCAGAGTGAAAAATTACAATATAAGATTTTTCACTCTTTTCATGCTGCGACTATTTTTAAGAGTCACTTCATAACTTAGTCTAAGTGTATAGTATTTCCTTTGACTTGACAACCGCCAAAATAAGTTCCAAAATATAGGAAAGGTGCATATTTTGCACGTTTGAAGCAAAAGCCTATAGAAACTGATAAAGAAATATCTATCAATTCTAAAATCACGAACAAAATACAGAAGGGAAGACTTACTTATGAAAACAGGAATTGTATTCGAAGGTGGTGCATTCAGAACTATATTTTCATGCGGTGTCATGGATGCATTTTTAAAATATGATATTATACCAGATTACATGATTGGAGTTTCCGCTGGAGCCGCCTATGGTGTCAGCTACGCCTCTAGACAACCTCGCAGGAATCTAGATATTCTGATGAAATATCGGAATGATAAAAGATACTTAAGCATGTATAACTTAGTAGATAAAAATAATAAGAGCATTTACGGACTAGAATTTGGTTATGAAACCATTCCCAATGAAATTGTACTCTTTGACTATGACGCATTCCAAAAATATCCTGGAGAATTCTACTGTGTCGTCACTAATGTAGTTACAGGAAAGCCAGAATATATGCGATACACCGGGGAAGATAAGACGAATCTCCTATTAAAAGCAACCTGTGCGCTTCCAATGCTGTTTCCATACATATATATCAACGATACACCATATCTGGATGGCGGGCTAAGTGATTCTATTCCATATGAGAAAGCATTTGAAGATGGCTGTGATAAAGTCGTTGTGGTACTGACAAGAGAAGCTGGCTACCAGAAGAAAACTTCTGCATCCACCAAGGCACTTGCACATGCCTATCATAATATCCAGAATTAGCTCGAGACTTATTGAAACGTGCAGAACGATATAACCGCTCTGTTGCTCGATTAGAACGCTTGGAAAAGGATGGAAAGGTTCTCATTATCCGTCCTACTCACAGTAAAGGATTTTCCAGAACAGAAAAGGACCGCACCAAGATTCTTTCCATGTACAACGACGGCTACAATCAGGGGGTACAATTGTCTGACACAGTTCGTACATTTTACCAGATGCCACCTCGTATTAAGCGGTCACTGTAAAGAAACTGCTAAAGTTCATTATGAAATGCTGCAATCGTAAAATTACCAACGATGAAATCCTTGATTACACCAACAGCTTCACGAACCATATAATTATATATCAATACAGAATCACTGGGACTTGCGATGCCACATGCATTGTGAAGTCCCTTTGCTTTCGCAATTCTTACCGCACGAAAAATGTGAAAATTACTGGTCACAATACCAATTCCAACACTTTTATCTTCTATATATGGCAGGCTGAACCGTAAATTCTGCTCAGTATTCGTAGACTTGTCCTCCATAAAAATACGTTCTCCATGAATCCCCTGCTCTGTCAGATAGTTGTACATTGCCTGTGCTTCTGATAAGAATTCATCAGCTCCCTGTCCACCTGACACAATAATCTTCACATCATCATGCTCCTTTGCATAAGCCGTTGCAGTTTCCAATCTCTTTCGTAAAGACTTTGTAATCCGCTCTCCTCGAATCTGACATCCCAGCACGATGATATAATTGCAATTCTCCTTTGGATAACTTCTCATCTTGGCAATAATCATCACTTCAATTCCCCAAAAAAGCATTGCACACGCCGAAAACAGAATCATAAATCCTGTTTTTAGCCAAATCGGAATGCTAATGATATGTGTGATTTCCAACATTTTCACCAGAAAAACAGCAGAAAAAAATAAGGCTCCTCCTATCCATACGGAAATAAATGAGGAGCCTATTCCTGCATAAGTTGCACATCTGATATAATATCCAAGGCATATGACTGCCAAAACAAGCCATAAATACTGCATACCCTTCTGTCCTGCTTTCTTCTGTTATCCTTTATACTGCATAATCTATATTCTTTCCTGTTAATGCTTCCTTATCCGCAGATTTCTGATTCGCACCATAAGGATTATCCTCTTGATACTTAATGGCTGTGTGTGTCACTCCTCCTGATACATAAGAACGTCCACACTCTGGACAAATCGCAGTCTTTAAAGTCACCGATGCATTGACTACTGAACCGTTTCCCTTTGCCGCCTTGCTATAAGCATTGGATACATGTTCAGATTCATGAGCCATAACCTTTCCTGCCGCAGCCGATGGATCAATATGAGCTGCACTCTTAAAAGAAACATTATTCTCATCGGAACCATCCTGATACTTCCTGCTCGCACAAGTTGCACACTCTACTGCACCAGAACGCTTCAATCCCTTCAACTCTGCTGTAGGAATTTCAGAAGCATGTCCGGTTTTCGCTGCCTGAATCATGTCCGTTCTGCTCATCTGTCCAGAAGCCACTGCACCATAGGTATCATATCCCGCTCCTAAACCACTGATTCCTGCCATCGTGAACTCACCTCGATTCTGATTTCTATCATGTCCGTTCTTCCCTTTATCTGTATTATATCAAAACATTTATATAAAATCACTATCTATCCAATATATTTTCGTGCTATATTAAAGATAACAATTCCTGTTCTTCTACAAGAAGCAGAACAGTATCAACATTTTATTTAGGAGGAATATTATCATGTTTAAATTTAACAAAGATGTAACTGCCACGAACTGTGAGCCAGGTGTTACAAGAAAAATTCTCTGCTATTCAGATGAATTAATGATGTGTGAGATTTCATTCGAAAAGGGTGCAAAAGGCAACTTCCACTCTCATGAGCATCTTCAGATTACATATATTGCAAAGGGAAGCTTTGAATTCACGATCGGTGGTGAAACCAAGATTGTAAATCAGGGCGACAGCGTCTATATGCCAGCCAATGTTGAGCACGGTGTAACATGCTTAGAAGAAGGAATTCTCTGTGATGTATTCAATCCTATGAGACAGGATTTTTTGAAGTAAAGAATGAGATAAATTCTAAGTCAATAGATTTATGAGCGAATATATGTAGTGACGACAGGGGGAGAATCAGCATTTTGCTGATTCTCCCCGTTCTTTTCCGCTACTTATATTTCTAGTTTATATATGTTTTTTGTACATTCTTGCTTTACGTGGATGTCGCAGAGTATGTGTTATGCCATAAGCAGGTACTAGTGAGCCGTCGTTACTTATGCACCGTCTTTTGGTGCATTATGTAACGCAACGAGCGAGGTGTAGCGAAAGCGTGCCTGTGTTGGCGTAATACATACTCTGTGACTTTTCATAAAATAAGAAAACATGTTTAACTTAGAATTCATCCAATACTCTTCATCACATCTATCGGCATAAAATAGCTGATTCCAAGCGCATTGATAATAATACCAGCAGCACCTAATTCTGTGACCAGATCCGTAAGTTCTGCAAAGGTATATAACATATTCTCATGCTGTCCTTCGTAGCACTTATCCATCTCATAACCATCTGTAAATGCAGGAATTGCAATCATCTGCTGTCCATCTTCATGTGCTACACGTTCTGTCACAT
>JAQUVV010000194.1 GCA_028693195.1 Lachnospira sp. | reverse complement strand
ATATACAATCTTAAAGCAGGAGGGATATATTACTCTTGATCGAAGGAATGGCGCTGTGGTCATGTTGAATCTGGATAAGCTGGAAGCAGTGGAGCAGATGAGACAGGATATGAGAGCGATTGTTGCCAGGGCTGTCTGTAACCAATTGACCAGTGATGAGATTCATGCAATTGTCGATGAGGTAATTGGCGAGATTTAGACGCCCATAATTGATTAAAGAAGGAGTTGATGTGGATGTTATGTGAAAATTGCAATGTAAACGAGGCAACCGTACATTTTACAGAAATACGCAATGGTGTACAGACAGAACATCATCTGTGCAGTGAGTGCGCAGCAAAGCTGGAAGTGCCTGGATATATGGAAAACTACGGGAATGAGTTTCCTTTTGTAAGGCTGTTGACAGGGTTATTGGCAGCAGGAGGAATGGCAGCGGTTCAAAGAGATACAGCGATGCAGCACATATGCTGTCCTGGCTGTGGAATGAGTTTTGAGGAATTCACAAGAATTGGTAAGTTTGGCTGTGCGGAATGTTATGATGTATTCGGGCCACTTATTGATGATAATATGAAGTGTATCCACGGGAGTAACGTTCATCGTGGAAAGATATATAAAGAGGATTCAAGCGGGAAAGATTCTGAGAACAATCAGAAACAGTCTGAGTCGGGAGAACTTTCTTTTGAACAGCAATTAGGAAAATTACAGATGAACTTAAGAGAGGCCGTTGAGTTAGAGAACTTCGAAGAGGCTGCACACTTCAGAGATGAGATTAAAGCGCTGAAGGAAGGAAATAATAAAGATGCTTAGATGGTTTGAAGAAAATGGTAAGAATAGTGATGTTGTTATATCTGGAAGAGTGCGTCTTGCAAGAAATATTAATGGCTTTCATTTTTCATTGAAGCTGACCAACGAAGATGCTGAAATCATGGATGCAGAAATCCTTACGAAGCTAAAGGGATTGAAAGCATTTGAACAATATCATATATTCCAATTTAAAGATTTAGATGACTGTCAGAAGACAGCAATGAAGGAACGACATGTTATCAGTGATTTTCTGCTGAAGCGGGATACAGCAGCGGGGCTTGTTTCGGAAGATGAGAACATATCTATTATGCTCAACGAAGAAGACCATATCCGTATTCAGGCATTCGTATCAGGAATGGATATTGACAAGGCTTATGAACTTGCCAATGACATAGATGATACCATTGGCGGGGTACTGGATTACTGTTATGATGAAAAGTACGGTTATCTGACAACCTGTCCGTCTAATGTGGGAACAGGAATGAGAGCTTCATACATGCTGCATCTTCCTGCGTTGACAGGAAGTGGACGGATTGCTGGCTTGGCAGCGGAAGTGGGAAGGTTCGGTCTGGTCTTGAAGTCGCTGGGAATTGATCAGAATAATTACGGAGATATCTATCAGATTACGAATCAATATACGCTTGGAAAATCAGAAAAGGAAATACTGGATAATCTGACCAACATAACTGAACAGATTGTGGAACAGGAAAGAACCCTGCGCAAACAATACATTTCGCGTAAGCGGTTGTCTGCACAGGACACAGTTTATCGTGCTTATGGTGTCTTAAGATACGCTAGAAAGGTATCTTTAGGAGATGGAATGCTTCTTCTATCTCAGTTCAGATTAGGGCTTTCGGAGAAGCTGGTAAAGCCATCGTCAGATATTGATGTATCTATCTATCAGTTGATGATAGGAATTCAACCGGCAAATCTGCAGATGATGTCCGCAAATGAGATGACAGAAGAGGAAATTGATATCGCAAGATCGCAGTTTATCAGGGATAATATACCATTGATACAATAAGGTTAAGAAAGGAAATGATACGCATGCAGAGTAGATTTACAAAAAAAGCTCAGGAAGCTTTGAACCATGCTTCAGAGACAGCAGCCATGCTTGGACATGGATATATAGGTTCAGAACATTTATTAATTGGATTGATTCGCGCAGAGGAAAGTCTGGCTTCATCAGTACTTTTAAGCAATGAAGTTACAGATGAGAAGATTATGAATCTGGTCTATCAGTTGATTGCACCAGATAATTCTGTGAGTGTGAAGGAGCCATCTGGCTACACACCACGTCTTCGTAAGATTATTGAAAATGCAGCAAAGGAGGCAATTCGTTTCCGTGCAGACCTAATCGGGACAGAGCATATTCTGATTGCAATTATTAAGGAACCTGAAAGTGTTGCAGCAAGACTGCTTAATACAATAGGAATTGGTGTGAAGAAGCTTTATGTGGATATTCTTCTTGCAATGGGAGAGGATGCCAATAATTATAAAGAGGATTTTCAGAATGGCCGAGTAAGAGCTCAGGGGAAAAATGCAACTGCAACTTTGGAGCAGTACAGCAGAGATTTGACAGAAATGGCAAGACAGGGACAATTAGACCCTGTGATTGGCAGAGAAGATGAGATTCAGAGAGTGATTCAGATACTCAGTCGTAGAACGAAGAATAACCCTTGTTTAATTGGTGAACCAGGTGTTGGTAAGACTGCAATTGCGGAAGGACTGGCAGCAAGAATTATAGAAGGAAATGTGCCAGATACTTTAAGAAATAAACGCCTCATGACATTAGATCTTTCTGGGATGGTTGCAGGTTCTAAGTATCGTGGTGAGTTCGAGGAACGAATCAAGAAGGTTATTGCAGAGGTTAAGAACGCAGGAAATGTATTGCTGTTCTTAGATGAGTTGCATACAATTATTGGCGCAGGTGGTGCAGAAGGTGCAATTGATGCGTCGAATATATTAAAACCATCACTGGCAAGAGGTGAAATTCAACTTGTTGGTGCAACAACACTGGAAGAATACCGCAAACATATTGAAAAGGATGATGCATTAGAAAGAAGATTCCAGCCGGTAAATGTAGCAGAACCATCAGAGGAGGAATCTGTTGCGATTCTTACAGGAATTCGTTCAAAGTACGAAGAGCATCATAAAGTGAAAATCACAGATGCCGCATTAGAGGCAGCCGTGAAATTATCTAAAAGATATATCAATGATCGATTCCTTCCAGATAAGGCAATTGATTTGATTGATGAAGCATCATCACGCGCACGTCTCAATGCTTATGTGGTTCCAGACAACATCAAGAAGGTGGAAGAGGAAATCAGGAAGCTGGATGAAGCTAAGGAAGAGGCGATTAAGAATGAAGCCTTTGAGGAAGCTGGAGAAATCAAGAAGAAACAGATTAGAAGAAAAGACAAACTTGCAAAGCTGACAAAGGATTGGGAATCAGAGAAGAACAATAATAATCTGGTTGTTGATGAGAATGAGATTGCAGAGGTTGTAGCAACATGGACGAAGATTCCAGTGGCACGAATTGCACAGGCAGAATCAGAGAAGCTGATGCAGTTGGAAGATACATTGCATAAGAGAGTAATTGGACAGGAAGAAGCTGTGACTGCAGTTGCAAGAGCAATTAGAAGAGGTCGTGTTGGATTAAAAGATCCAAACAGACCAATTGGTTCGTTTTTATTCTTGGGACCAACAGGTGTTGGTAAGACGGAACTATCAAAGACACTAGCAGATGCCATGTTTGGTAGCGAGAATGCATTGATTCGTGTAGATATGTCTGAATTCATGGAGAAGCATACCGTGTCAAAGCTCATCGGTTCTCCTCCAGGATATGTAGGCTATGATGAAGGTGGACAGCTTAGTGAGAAAGTTAGAAGAAATCCATATTCTGTCATTCTTTTTGATGAGGTTGAGAAAGCACATCCAGATGTATTCAATGTTTTATTGCAGGTGTTAGATGATGGACATATTACAGATTCTACAGGAAGAGTAGTCGATTTTAAGAATACAGTGATTATTATGACATCCAATGCGGGTGCTGAGAATATTGTAGAACCAAAGTCTCTCGGTTTCATGTCAGGAGTAGATGAGAAACAGAAACATGAGAATATGAAGGGCAAGGTTATGGACGAGGTGAAAAGGATATTTAAGCCAGAATTCATTAACCGAATTGATGAAATTATCGTATTCCATGCTTTGACCAAAGACCAGATTGGCAATATTGTTGATATTCTTATTGTTAATGTAAACAAGAGAATTATGGAACAAATGAAGCTTTCCATTGAATTGGATGACGAAGCAAAGAAATTCCTCGTGGATAAGGGATATGATGCAAAGTATGGTGCAAGACCACTTAGACGAGCTATTCAGAATGAGATAGAAGATGTATTGGCTGAGAAGATCCTAGAAGGGAAGATCAAGCAGGGAAACCGAGTTCGGGTGACTATGAAGGAAAGTAAACTTGATTTTTCTTTAAAAAGAGGCGTGAATCGATAAAAGTCGTATTACTATTATGCATGTTCACTGTTATTCCGCAAAGCGTGTTGCTGCAGACAGAGTGAACTGTAACAAATTAGTTAAATAATATAAAGAGAGTGTAAAATCGCTAGCATATTTTATCGGTTTATTGTATAATGACAGCATAAGATAAGGTTATTCGTAAACAACAGATTAGGAGGATTTTTAAGATGCCAGTAATTAATGAATTGATTCGTTCGGAACAGGATGGAACATTAAGCTTTGGTAATTATGAATTAGATACAAAGTCCAAGCTTTCGGACTTTGAACACTGTGGAGATACTTACAAGGTTAAGACATTTAACGAGATTACGAAGTTAGAGAAGAATGGTTCATTTGTATATGAATCAGTTCCAGGAACAGCTGTAGAGCATTTCAAGGAAACAGATACAGAAGTTACATTCAAGGTAGAAGGGGTAGAAGATGCTCAGATTACCCTTGAATTAGAGGAGGGCTCCAGATATGAGATTACGATTGATGGAGAGAATGCTGGAATTATGGAAACGAACATGGGTGGAAAGCTTGTTCTTTCAGTAGAATTTGAAGCAGGTAAGGCAGTAGAAGTGCGTGTTGCGAAAGCATAATGCAATGGATGTAGATGTTTCAGTTAAGATATATGAGACGATGATGAATGGAAGCAGATAGATAAGTCTGCTTCCATTCTTTGTTAATAAAGATTTGGGCGTCAAAGAGAGGGAGTATATATGGCAAAGGCGAAGGATACCGCATTTTTCTGTAAGGAATGCGGGTACGAATCTGCAAAGTGGTTTGGGCAGTGCCCGGCATGCAGAGCGTGGAATACTGCAGTGGAGCAGCCGGTTGCGAAAGCAAAGGCAGTGAAAGGCGTATCAGGTTTGGTTACAGCCAGAACAACGGGAACTGCAGCCAAAGCAACGAAACTATCCGAAATCAGTATGGAGGATAAGGATAGAACTGCAACAGGAATTCAGGAACTTGACAGAGTTCTTGGTGGAGGAATCGTGGATGGTTCTTTGGTTTTA
>JAQUVV010000193.1 GCA_028693195.1 Lachnospira sp. | reverse complement strand
ATGTCATAATCTCTGCAATACGCTTTGGCTGAATTGCTCCTGCTCCCTCAACAATCAGAACAGTACCTTTCAACTTACTCATCGCTTTCATGATACCACGGTGATTAATACTGTCCCCTGTTGTCTTGGCAATCTTTCTAGGTCTTTCTGGATACAGATGATTCAACGCTCTTACAATTGTTCTTGCAAGATCCACCTTATCTGAACTTGAGTTACCAGAAATCAGAATATTTCCTCTTGTAGAATTGCTCATTCCAGCTTCAGCATCAATAGAATTAAAATAATCAACCAACTGACTTTCCAGACCAGGCATCTCACGATACTTGCGGAAAAGCTTTGCAAGTTCACCTGTCAGCTTCTTGTCCTCATCCGCGGTTGTCTCCAGCTCATCCACCTTATGCATTGGTGCATGCTCTGTATCATCTTTCTTAAATCGTCTTGATTCTTTATGTATCTCTATATCACTAATATCTGTCGAAGCCTCAGGCATAGATGTATCTGTATCTTCCATCAATTCCTCTGTCTGTTCAGAATTCTTCTCTTCATCCATAATATCTCTAACTGAAGAAAGAAGCTCTTCCGAAAGCTTTGGAAGCTTCGCTGTTTCCAATGTGATATTCGTAGGAATTTCTACCTTAGGAAGCTCTTCTTCTGAACGCTCCTGTACGTGGTCTGCACTTTGCATGAAGCTGCGCTTTGCTGTAGCTGCTTCTGAAACTGCCTTCGCTGCAGCCTCCTCCAAGCGCACAGTTGCCTTTCCAGTACGAATCGCAAGATCTGTCTTCACTGCATGGAGCATCATCTGCACTTCTGCATTCTGTCTAGCAGCTGCCTCATCAAATGTCTCTCCATTGGCTGCCGCCTTCGCTTTCTGCTCTGCCATTAATTTCTCATATGCAGCACTCTTTTCGTCCTTCTCGTCTAACATACGATCTAACTCTGCTTTGGAAAATTCTCTAGTATTCTGCTTTCCATATTTCTCTTCGCGAACTGTTTCCATCCAGTCTTGAAGATTTAACTGACCCTCTATCTGCTCATCTTCAGGGAGTTCTTCAACTGTCTCCTCCACTTTTACAGGCTCTTCCTGCACTGTCGGCTGTGGACGAAGTGAGAGCTCATCATCCGCAAATAAATCACTCATATTCTTTGCAAGCTGTGCCTGAATATTCTGAGTGTTGTACATATTATCATAATCTGGTACAGCCACCTCTATATCAATTGCATTAGCTTTCTCGTCAATCTGTCTCTGAACTGCTAAGCGCTTTTCTTCTTCATCTTCTCTGCTGATCTCATCATAGCTGTTTGCAATCTTTTTCTTTGCATTCTCAATCAACTCTTTTAACGACATAGATGCCTTATCGATTCCTGACTTAGCAGCCTCCGCGCCTGCCTCTGTCACTGATGCTACTCCAGCTACCGTTTCTGCAACGACCTTAGGTGTCTCCATTGCCATGGACGCAACAAGCTCTTCTCCATCAACAGGTTCCACTTCATTCATCTCAATTTCTTCTGCTTCTTCCGTTGGCTGGGAGAGCATTGTTTTAAAGATTTCCGAAACCTTATCATCCTGCTGATTCTGCACAAGGTCAATAGACAGTCCCTGTCCATCTTCGTCTTGATCTTCAAACGGCTCTACTAACTCTGATTCACTCAAGTTCTGCTCCTCAGGCTCTGGCTTTTGTGTATCTGCTGCTATATCGATATTCTCAGCAACTATGTTGTCCTCGTCTTCACCAAGTTCTGCCTCAACATCATCATACTGAATCCGTACCAGTTCTTTCTGCTTCTCGAACTGGAGCTCTTTGGTCGCCTCTACATCCTGCTTTCTGTTCTGAATATCATCAAAAATCTTCTTCTGTGTATTCGTCAGAGATACATTCATATCCTGCTTCAGCTTCACTGCCTTCTCAACATATACGCCATCCTGGAACCACAGTACAATATCATCACAGATTTTAATACATTCTTCTTTTCGATTGGTCTTGAAGTAAAGCTCGGCAAGCTCATACATGTACTTCTCATCAATCTCGTGTTCCTTGTAATCTTCCAAAATCTCGATCAATTCATTATTGGATGCTTTCTCTGCTTTTCTTAAATCATAGAACAGAATAAATCTGTTCACGTCATGCTGAGATGCACGCTCATATTCATCATATAGCTGATCCGCATTATCAAAATCTCCAAGCTTAATCAGGAATTCTGTCAGCTTATAAATCAGCTTCCTTCCCCCAAGGTTGCGATTATAAGCAAGTATTGCCATATCTCTTGCCTCTTCATAATCACCAACAGCTTCGTGTACATTGATTACTGTTGCAAGTGTTGACCAGTCTTTGATTTTCGTCCAGTTCATATCCTTTGCAATCTTTGATGCCTCTTTGTACTGCTTCTTCGCTGCAAGTTTACGAATCTGCTCTACCTTCAGATTAAATTCATATTTATCCACTTTCGAATGCCACCTTTACCATAATTTTATATTCAACATGTTATCATTATTCTTTCGTCTGCGTGTAATCAAAGTATCAATCTCTATTCGTTCATGACACTTAGAATCCTGCATATGTTTTTGTTTATACATATACCATATGCTATGTAATTACACATGCCATAAGTTTATCACAGCGTGATTGCCTTGTAAACCTTTGGCTTATAGGAAATCAAAGGAAGCCTGCTCGTAGTCCATTCTCGTATATTCCAGTTCTGTTTCCTTTGTCTGACTGTAATAATCAACAACGACCGTTTGCTGACGTCCATCTACCAGCTTCTGTCCAAGAATATAATTCACATCAAATCTGCCCGTAATTGCAGGTGTTGCGCCACGTGCAGGAACAATCAACTGAACATGGTTCGTTGCAAGCATTTTGAATATAGGTTCCCAAATATAAATGTCTTTAGCAGCACCAAATGGGTTGTCAATAAAAATTGTCTTGCCCACCAGCGTTGTCTCCTTCGATGATGCATTCATATTGGAGATATAGTTAATAATCGCAATCAGGAACTGAATATAGATACCCTGAGACTGTCCCGTAGAACCAACTGCCTCTTCATAACGCAGGTAACGGCTCTGATCCTTAATTCGCTCTCTCTTATATAAATTCATGCGGATTGCATTCATATCCGTTACGATCACTGAGAATAATCGCTTCCATGTAAGTCGATTACGAATATATTTCAATCGTTCCTCTGCACTTTGAAAGCTTTCCGCCATAACAATTGTCTCATCAATATAAGCAGACATCCGCTCCTTATACAAATCTTCCTTAACATAAGGAATCACCAAGCTAATAATTGCTATCTGTTCTCCATCCAATGTAATGTTAGAAAGCTTAGGAAGTCGATCCAGCTCTGTCTTAATATTACTGCAGGTTTGAATACAGCGATTCTCAAAGTTATCTTTGATTCGCTCCATATCATCAATTCCCTTAGTTACACGTTCCTTCTCCAATTGAATAAATGTATTGGTCTCTGTCAGATTTTCAACTAACTGACGTGTCTGAGTAATCGTCTCTGGAAGTCTAACTGACACCCTAATTTCCTGAGCCAGTTCTTCTCCATGAAATCCTGTCAGTAAATCAATTAGTGTCTGCTGATGCTTTCTGAACTCATCTGCCTTCTTAAATTCTAATTTTAGAATCGAAGCATATTCCTTCTGGGTCTCAGCATATCTACTGATATCTGCATCGAGATCTTTCACTGCCTCAAGGTTCACATGCTCTGGCACTTCCATACCTGCATCCCTGACAATTCTCTCTAAATCCATCTGGCAAACCTGCGTATTTTTATGAACCGCAGCTTGTGCTTTCATTGCACTTTCCTGATTCTTTAAATTAGCCGACAGTTTCTTGACCAATTCCTTATGCTGTTTCATGAAGCTTTCTGGATTATCGCAAGGAAATGGTTCAAATGCACCAAACTTCTCCTCTAGCTGATTAATGCCATGCGCAATACTACCCTCTAGACGATTCATTAATGCATTCTGTGCTTCCAGCTCTTCCTCCGTAGCTTTTAGCGCATCTCTCTGACTGTCAATCTGCTGTTTCAGTCTTAATCGCTGTCCACCGTCGCACTCTGTAATTTCGCCCTTTTTCACCAGCTCTTCCACTTCCGCAAATGCAGTGCCTCTATATTCCATAGCCTGTCTACATTTCTCCATGGAAAGCTTATAATGATTCATCAGCTTTTCCTTGTCTGAAAAGTCTGAATTCTCCTGTGTAAGAACTGCCTTCAGACCCATAAATCTACTCTCAAGCTGATCTGCATCCATCTGAAGAATCGCTTCTGTTATAGCTGCATCTTTATCCTGTGCCCGTGTTTCTTTAGAATCACAGTCTGCCTCTTCAGAAGTTTTTTCTTCCTGATAATACTGCGCAAACTGCAGATTCCAAGTTTGATCAAGACGCTCCAACGCAGTCCTGGCAGATGCTGTTCTTTCCGCTGCCTGCTCGCTTAACTGTGTCAATCGCAAGACTTCCTCAGAAATCCGACTCATTGCCTCCTGGTCTTCCTTTAACTCTTCATCAAACTGAGCGAGCTGTGCATATTTATCCTTGATTTCCTGATGCATCTGTGCAATTTCATTGAGATTATCAATACGTTTCTGATTCTGCTCAATCTGCCCCTTATTCTGCTCAATCACGACTTTCAGGCTTTCACATTTACTTTCCAGTCTAGTCTCATTCTCATGCTCTGTCTCAATGCCCCTATTCTCTGACGCTATCTGACTCTCCAGTTCCGTCATGGATTTATCAGTGCTTTCATTCCCAAAATTCGCCTGATAAGTCAGAATAAATGTGTAATCTTCCCAGACCATATCTCTACGGTCCCTCGTTTTTACAAATCTACTTTGAAGGGTTTCTAACTCCTCTTTTGCAAGTTTTATTTCCGCCTCACATCTGGCATCATCCCGCAAGAAGGACATATCCTTCATTGCAAACACAATCAGATCCTTGTTGATTTCCAGCTTTGTATCAATGAGAATCTGCTCACTGACAATGGGATATACATTAGTTCCACGCTCAAAGTTCGACAACACGGTGTCTGCCTTAATTCGCTCAAAATCTCCCTGAATGACAAAGCTGTACTCCACAAACGGTGTTCTCTTTAAAACATCTCTTTTCTGTCCCAGCGGTAGATTTCGAAACCACTCATGTCCGTCAACAACATCTTCTCCATACTGGTATTCCAGATACTTCTTTAGCTTGTCTCGTTCCGGATTGTCGCAAGAGTAGGTTCCCGCCTCAGCATTTTCAATAAAGCGCTCCAGCCCTTTTATCTGCCCCCACAATTCCGTCCATTCTGTATCCATTCTCTTATATGTTTCCAGCATAACCTGTCCCACCTGCACA
>JAQUVV010000192.1 GCA_028693195.1 Lachnospira sp. | reverse complement strand
TCTCGAATATCCCCCTGTATATCACTCTGTTTATTTTGTTGATAAGATTTCCGAACATCGTCTTTCTCAAATATTCCTTCATCCACATCACTGACATCATAATGCTGCCATGCATTTGTTATTACTGTAATGTCCGAATTTTTTAACCTATAATGATCCTGAATCTGTTTTCTTGAAAATTCAGAGCAAGTCATTACCTGATCTGCACTGTGAAATGCTTTGCAATACATTAGCTTGCGATATAATATTTCATGCCATGCGCCCTTCTCTGTAAAGAATTCAGGGTTCGTTTTAAAGACAATATCATGCACACATACCGCTGCCGTCTTCGCAAAAATCGGCACAGAATTGCACATGCTGATTCCCTTTGCATGATGTTTTCTCAAATACCTAGCATATGTCACCTGATCCCATTTCTTACCTGCGGAACTTCCTAAATGTACTGCCTTGATGAACTGAAACACCGTCGACTTCCGCTCATTTTCCGGTACATTCTCATCTGGCACAAGAATTTCAAGCTCTATATTCTGAAGTTTCTTTGCAGACTCTGATTTCTGTGCAGCCAGCATTCTGTCCGCCCTTATCAGAATTTCATAAGCATACCTTTGTACACCCATAATATTCTCTGTTAAGAAACTGCCATTAATCACATATTTCATATTCATCTCCCTCTGCGGTAACCCTTATTGGATAATTGCGAAACTCATATATTATATCCAAATGTCCAACACGAGTATAGTTTTAAGCAGGTACTAGTGAGCCGTCGTTACTTATGCACTGTATTTTAGTGCATTATGTAACGCAACGAGCGAGGTGTAGCGAAAGCGTGCCTGTGTAAACTATATTCGTGTTGGACATTTTAAATCTCATAAATGGTTTCGCAATTATCTAATAAGACTACGCCTCTTCCTCCTGCTCGATCTCTGTCTTCGGATGATAGGTCGGCGCCACCTCATGAATCAATGTACGAATATCATCTGTTTCATTATAAGCTGCTTCCTTCAGTTTCTCTAAGTGATCGAAGAAGTGCTCCTGATCGAACTCAATCGGCTTTCCAATATGAATCAGCTTATTCTTTGTATTCTGAAGCCCTTCTTCCTTCATTAAAAGCTCCTCATAGAGCTTCTCGCCAGGACGAAGACCTGTATACTTAATTTCCATATTCACACCCAAGGTATATCCAGAAAGACGAATCAGATTCTTTGCCAAGTCATCAATCTTAACTGGCTCGCCCATGTCCAGAATGAAGATTTCTCCACCCTTGGCATATGCGCCCGCCTGCAGCACCAGTGATACTGCCTCTGGTATCGTCATAAAATATCGAATAATATCAGGATGTGTAACGGTCACCGGACCACCTGCTTCAATCTGTCTCTTAAATAATGGAATGACAGATCCATTACTTCCCAGTACATTTCCAAAACGAACCGCAACAAAATCCGTCTTTGAACGGGCATTGAAGCTCTGAATAATCATCTCACAGATTCTTTTTGTAGCACCCATGACATTGGTTGGATTCACTGCCTTGTCTGTACTGATCATTACAAACTTCTGCACTCCGTACTTATCTGCCATATGAGCAACATTCCAAGTTCCGACTACATTATTCTTAATCGCCTCATTTGGACTAACTTCCATCAATGGTACATGCTTATGGGCTGCTGCATGATAGACAATATCTGGCTGATACTCTTTAAACACATCTTCCAATCGAGAGTTGTTTCTCACAGAACCAATCAAAGTCAAAACATTTGCATCTGGATAATTAATCTTTAATTCCTGCTGAATATCATACGCATTATTCTCATAAATGTCGAATATAATCAGGCACTTTGGCTGATGACTAACCAGCTGACGGCAAAGCTCGGAACCAATGGAACCACCGCCGCCCGTTACCATGACTGTCTTTCCTTTTACATATCCCATGATTGATTCAATATCAACATCAATCGGGTCTCTTCCAAGAAGATCCAGCACATCTACACTTCGGATAGAATTGACATTAATTTCCCCATCTACCATCTGGTATACACCTGGAAGAATCTTCAAATCACATTCTGTCTCTTTACAAATGTTTAAGACATCCCTTTTCACTTCATTTGAACAAGATGGAATCGCAAAAATAATCTGATCAATACCATACAGCTTTGCTGCCTCTTTTATCTTCTCTCTGGTACCAACAACCTTGACACCACGAATATACTTGCCAACTTTTCTATGATCGTCATCGATAATACAGGAAACCACTGAATTAATCAGATATCTGGAATTCTGGATTTCACGCATTAACACACTGGCTGCCTCTCCAGCACCAATAATCATAATTCTTGTCTCATCACCCGTTTTTCTGTAATCATGAATTGCCGTACGAACCATACGATACATGAATCGACTGGCACCCATGGCTAGAATCAAGAATGTACAGGTTGTAAAATAACAGGATCTTGGAATCATCCATCCCATAACTGCTGTAAAGCATAAATGTGCAATTTCCGTAACCACACACGCCTCTACAATCTTGTAGATTTCTGCAATACTAGCATACTGCCAAAGACTATGATACATACGGAAACACCAGAAAATCAGCAGTGCGATAATCGTAAACGGAATCATGTTGTCCATATATTTCTGCATGTCCTCTGCTGGAATGGATTCCCAATCCACATTATATCTCATAACCAGAGACAGCAACACCGAACCATTCAAGATAATAATATCGGTAATTATTAAAAATATTCTTCTGACAATCAGCTGAATCTTGTCTTTTCTAGTTTCGTTCATACTTATCCTCATGCTGCGACTGTATTTTAGGAAGCCAGCTAATGGACCAAGTTTGTGCGCAGCTCAAACTTGCAGAGCGGAAAATTATCATATAAGATTTTTCCTCCAAGAGGGCATTTTTATCAACCCTATAACTGTACCAATTCCGTAGCTGATATGCAATAGAAAAAACAGAAATGGCAGCGCCAGGCATGTCCAATTTCGCTTTTCTTTCGCTCCAATGACTGCAATCATTGCCATTGCAATCGCCAACAGCCAGTATATCCCCCACATCAATCCTGTCAAGCCCAGAATAATGCAGTAAATTAAGTAATAAATACCTTCTCCATTCTCTGCTGTCATATCAATTCCTGTAGACCACGCACTTCCCCATGCTGCCTGCACATCAAAGCCAAGCGTCGCACCAAGCATTGCCATCACTCCACATGCCAGGGCAGAAAGTATAATGGCTACTACAAATGCAAATGGCACAAAATGATATAGCGACAAGCATTTCGGACAAACTCCGCTGGTCAGACCTATCCAGTACCCATTGGCATATTTCTGCTTCATCATCTTAGATAGACTGCTTCGAATATGCTGATAAGAGATGATTTCTGGATCAAAGCAAAGCTTGAAGCCCGCCTCTCTCATACGGTAATGGACCTCATTATCCTCTGTTCTTGCCAAATCTTCATTAAAACCGCCAATTGTATCGAATACTTCTCTTCTATATGCCGCATGAAACATGGAGTTCACATAGCTTCTTCCCGGATTGTTTCGGTAAGGGGCTATGCTGGAACCAAACATGGAATTCTCCGCCAGAAGCAGTGTCTCCTTCCAAGGTGTTGATTCGTCTATCATTGTCGGTCTCTGTCCACCGCAAATATCTTCTCCCGTCTCCAGCACATTTACATTCTTACTGACAAAATCCAAAGGAATCGACGCATGGGCGTCCACCTTTAAGATTGCGTCTCCTTTATAGGCATCCAATGCCACATTCCACCCACACGGAAGCGTCTTCTTCGGATTGTCCAACACCTGGACATCCTTGAACTTCATGCAAGAGATTTCATAATCCATAATTTCATAATCTGTGGCTTCATCTACGCTTTCAGGATTTTCTGCTGCCATTTGCGATTCCTGACCCAGCGATCTTTGATTTGCCCTTGCAAACCTTTCCATCAACTCTCTTGTCCGGTCCGTAGACGCACTATTGACCAGAACTACTTCCATCTGACTGTGGTCATAATCCTGGGCAATGATATCCTTCAATATTGAATTCAGTGAATTTTCTTCGTTATATGCAATGACGCACATAGATATATACATATCAATCTCCATTATCTTATTTCATTACTGAAACAAATGTATCCCAAAGCACACTCATATCGGACTTGATTCCGAATTTTCTCAAGCTTTCCAGATTATACTTCATCTTGGCAGGAAGCACTTCTTCTACATAAACCTTGTCCGCATCCTCTGCATGCTTTAACAACTTGTCCTCATCCTTATAGGCAATACTGGTTCTGGAAGTAAGTCCTGCTGGAAGCAGTAATGTGGCGTACATCTCCGGTGTATACTCGTTCACATACTTTGCCACCTCTGGTCTGGTTCCCACTAACGTCATATCTCCAAGGATAATATTGAATATCTGCGGGAACTCGTCCATTCGATACTTTCATAGAACTGCGCCAACCTTTGTAATTCGCATGTCATTATCTACTGTCACTGCAGTTCCTATTTCGCTAGCATTTGCCACCATGGTACGGAACTTAAATATACGAAATATTCTTCCATACTGGGTAATTCGTTCCTGTCTAAAGAATACTGGGCCCTTGGAATCCAGCTTGATTGCTGCCGCAATCACCAACATTGGAATTCCAAGTACAAGTAACATAATGCTGGCAACAATAATATCCAGGAACCGCTTCATATTCAGCCATCCTCTGTGTTTTACAATGATGTTATAATATTTTCTGACGTCCTTCGTCCTCATTCGATCCGGGACCTCACTCCAACTTCGCAGTTCCATGCGTCGTCTCCTCTTCTATTCTTTATATTAGCATCTACTGCGCTCTCAGTTGATTAAACTGCTCAATTACATAATCCACATCCTCATCTGTCAGCTTCGTGTGCAGTGGCAGTGTGATTTCATTATGATACATCTCGTATGCATTTGGATAGTTCTGGATGTCAAATCCAAGATTCTTATACGCAGTCATCATTGGAAGTGGCTTATAATGTACATTGGTTGCGACCCCATTTTCTGCCATCTTTGTAATCAGTGTGTTTCTATCCTCTACGTCTTTTCCAAGAAGACGTACCAGCATCAGATGTCCACTTGATGTCACATTTTCCGTAAAATGTGTCAAGGTCTGAATGTCATCGGCCTGAATTCCTGCTGTGTATCTCTCAATGATTTCTTTCCTTCTTGCGAGCAGTCCTGCATATCTCTTCATCTGCACAATTCCAACTGCTGCTGCCATATCGGTCATATTGCACTTGTAATACGGTCCAACAATATCATATTCCCACGCACCAAGCTTTGTCTTTGCAAGGGCATCCTTAGACTGTCCGTGCAATGTTAGAAGCATTTCCTGCTTATAGATTTCTTCATT
>JAQUVV010000191.1 GCA_028693195.1 Lachnospira sp. | reverse complement strand
TTGCAGATACCTGAGGAATCTCATAGCCATACTTGATATTCAATGCAAGTTCAACACCTACTGATGTCTCATCCACAGATACTTTAACACCCTTAGAAAGATTCTTCATTCCAAGCTTGCTTACAAGTTCATTGGTAATATTACCCGCCATAGATTCGACTCCATCTACTTCCGTAGCTGCAAGTCCTGCAATAATTGCAACAACCTCATCAGCAACTCTGACTTCGCCAATATTCACATTCTCATGTATTGTATAAGTATTGCCTCTATCTTCAAATTCCTTCGTCATAATATTCCTCCTATTATCCCTGAATGTACTTACTGTTTATTATAATCAATTATTCTGATTATTGCAAACATTTATTGTAATCTTATCCACAGTCACTCCTGTTTTCCGTTTTACGATATCTTCAATCTGCGCTTTCTGTATGTCATCCAGTGATGTCTTATTCACAACCACATCGCAGGCACCATCTACCATCGAAACAACAACATCCGAAAAACCTTTTGCTTCCAATAGTAGTTCTGCTGCGATTTCCTTTTCTGATGAATCTGTAATTGCCGCCAGTGATGCTACTGCATCTGTTTTCGCTGCCTCCGAAAGGGTCGTATCGTTAATTACAGTCATTAAGCTTTCTTTGTTTTTCGCACGAATCTGCTCACGATTAAGTTTTGCCTCGGAAATCAATCCCGAAGACACCGTTCCTGATGTCAGAATCACACTTCCTGGATCTGTGATATCTGTTCCATCCGGTTCAGCATCATTACTGTATATTTCCGAACTATCTGCTGCCTGTACTCCCGCATTTTCCTCTGCGGATGTACTTTGCTCTGTGGTATTCTTCTTTCTGATTGAAATTAGGTTGGTAATACTACCTGTATAATTAATATATCCAGCAACTGCAATCATAATTGCCAATGCTGTAATAATGATCTGATTCTTTTTTATTTTTTTCAAAGTTGCCTCCAAAATAATAGATTTACGACATTTTCAAAACTTTTATTTTATGTACTGGTACTCCCAGCAGGCTTTCCACTGCACTTGTAATATTTGCTGCAATTACTCCATCTCCACCTCCCTGCGCTACAATCATAACCCCTTCTACTTCGGGCATATTCTCATTTTTCACATATGGTTCATCTCCACTTGTTCCGCCATAATAAATATTAGTCGTTTCTGTGCTGTTTTTCTTAGATGTTCTTGTTCCTCCTGCGCTGTCAATCTCCGATACATCTTCAGAAGAATTATTCTCATCTTGTGCAATAATCTTTTCTCCAGTATCTTTTAATGTGACGACTACTTTCACTTTTCCCACGCCGTCCACTTTAGATAAAATATTTTCCAGCTTATCTTCAATATATTCCTCGTAATTCGTACTGGTATGTTCTGTAGTCACTGTATCGCTCTTTATATCTGCACTTTTCTTCGTAGGAATTGTTACTATCAGCAGCAGTACACCTGTTAGTATTACTATTAGTATTTTATCTTTTCCAGATTTATTCAGTATATTTTTAATAATTTTCTGGAATTTTTCCTGAAATTGTCCCATTGCCGCTCCTTCCCCTAATTCTACTGATACCGAATGGATACAGCATCTTTGTCCACTTTATAATAAGTTGCAATATCCTGCGCTAATGAATCCAGCTGTTCATCCCCCTGCTGGCTTGTCTGATTTGTTTCAGAATGCTGTATTGTAACCGGTTTCACATGAACGCTTTCGATTACCGCTGTATTGTGATTCGGCTTATTCTGCTCCTGCGTGGATACAATTAATAAAATAGATTCTATACAGCCATACTTCGATGAATTCTCATCCTCACATATATGCACTGTCGTTTCCGCTGGATATAGCCCCTGCGACAAAATCATGGAATCAATATTTTCTTCAATCTGTTCTTCATATTCTTGTACAACAACATCATCCTGAGTCGTCTGTAGGATTTTTCCACCATTCTTCATCTCTGCTAAATCCATACTCTGTGTTATGCTGTGGTATATATTCAAAAATACCTTTTCAGTGTCTGTAAACTGTAAAATTGGACGAATCATGATAATTACAAGAAGCAAGCCACACACCGTTTTAATCATCTTTTGATACTTTTCCTGGGGAACTAGATTCACCAGCATGACCGATAATATACTGATATAAAACAGCTGTTTCACAATTGATACCAGATATTCCATCTCAAACTCCATTCTTCCTATATCCTAACATCACTGTTACTGTACACTCTATTCTCTGCAGCACATTATTCGCTAAACCATATATCCAACATTTGTTGTCATACATATAATCCCAATTGTCATAATTAACAAAGCTATGGTCACAATCAGTATCTGTATCAGATTTCCAACCGCTCTGCTGCATATATTCACCCCATTCACAATCCCCTTACCTGCTATAGGCTCCAGCACCGCAGCCAGCGTTTTATACAGTACTGCCAAAACAACTAGCTTCATCAATGGAAGCGCACTGATTATTACGATCACCAACATTGCCGCTGCACCTATGGAATTCTTAACAATTGTACCTGCTCCTAACATGGTTTTAGAAACCGTTATTGCCGTATTCCCCACCCCTGGAATCAAAGAAAGTGTTCTAGTCAATATACTTTTCTTTTCAGAGTCCAGAAAAGGAGCTACCATACCCTTTAAGCCATTTAATCCAAGAAAGATAACCAGCACTGTTTTACTAATATACTTGATTGCTCCCTGTGCAAGTTCACAGGCTTTTGAATAATGCTCTTCCTCAGTCACTGAATCCGCAATTCCAAGTAACAGATAGATATTGTTTACCTGAATCAATATATTTTTAAAGACCATATTCACAACACCAATCATCATGACGACAATCTGATAATATGCCCCTGCCGCTACGCTTCCTCCCGCCACCATCACTGCTGGAAAGAATACCGGGCATATTGACTGATAGAATCGGATCATTCCCTCTAATACATCTGTTGCAGTTTTTACTGCTCCTGCAAATACAGCTGCAAGAATTGTCACCAGGGTAACAGACAAGATCATCTGCGCCGTATCTGAGACCTGTTTATTGCCAACTCCAGAAGTAAATGTGCGCAAGATTGCCGACAATATTCCTATCAAAAAGATCTCCATTACTGCTTTCTTATTTGCCTTCAGCATATTAGAGATTTTATTCAAATATTTTTGAAAGGAAATTTTCCCATCATTTGAATTCATCATATCCTGCACCAGTTCTTTAAAAGAAATATGATAATCTGCATTACTTTCTATCTGTGCATCAATGTTTTTGTAATCGTACTCATCTAGCAGCGACTCTGCATCTGCCGCCTGGCAAATCTTTGCTGGACTCAAGAATAGAATCACAATAATAACGAATAATCCGCACACAAGTCTTTTCATATGCACCGTGCCACCGTTTCAAATAATGACAACACGATCGGCAGACTCAGTTGTGCGACAGATATCCGACATAACACTTCCAGAATATCTGCTGCCGCTGAATATCCATGATCTTTAAACATCGCCGCCGTAAAATGTGTAATGTATGTAATACCAATAATTTTAAACAGTAATGAAATATAATTTTGATTAACAGATGCAAAATCCAACAGACTTTTCAACTGTGTAATAACACTTCCCATTTTAACAACAGCCAGTGCACCCGCCACAATAATTACTGCTGCAATCATCCAGATGCTGTACGTGCTGTTTATACTCTTTAATATCAAAGAAAACATCAAACCGCATACAGCAAATATACATATTTGAAAAAGATTCATATTTTGCCTCATCTCTATATCTTACATCTGTAAAAGCTTTTTCATTGAATCAAACAAATCCACGATATATGGAACCAGCCAGTATAGAACAATCAAAAGTCCTGCCAGAGTTGTCAGGAATGCCTGTTCTTCCCTTCCACTGTGCTTCAGCACCTGATTTAATATTGACACAATGATTCCTACTGCCGCAATCTTAAAAATAATACTAATTTCCATATTCACTCCATTGTCTTAAATCAGTAAAAGTACACACATGAATCCAGCTGCCAGGCTTGTCACTCTGTATATTTTACATTTCACTTTGCATTCTTTTTCAATCATTCGAATTCTCTCATTCATTTTCGTTCTCACAGAACGAATCATCGTCAACTGTATCTCTTTATTCAGATATAAGGGCATGTCCCCAATCTGCTGAATCAGCAGGCAATCCTCAGTAGTTAAAACATCTGTACATAAATTATGAACCGTACCGTCCTTCCATACCTTCGAAAAAGAGATTTCATTGTTTTTCCGAAGTTGTTCTGCCATCTCAAGATAAAATCTAGATATTTGTGGTTCATTTGTTTCATGTCCGATTTTTTCAAAGCCTTCTAATATACTCATAAATGCATAATCAATCTGCGTTTCTAAAATAACAAACGACTGACTAATCATTTCCAATCGTTTCAAACGTCTTTTTAATTGATTTGCCTGCATACATCCAAAGAGAAAGCATCCTAGAATTATCATGATTGTACCCACAGCCTTCATCTGAATCTCCATTTCTGTTATAAGCCTTCCAAATCCACACATCGAATGTGATTCTCATAATCTCCAGACAAAACAAGCAGTCTCTGAAAGATTTTTTTATTCAACAATTCGCTGATTCCAGGACGTTTACAGACCTCCTGTTCGTCCAATCCATGAACCGTACCTATCATGATACAGCCACAATGTACACAGTACATCACCGCCTCTACATCACGCATTCCTCCCAGTTCATCTACTGCAATGACCTGAGGTGCAAGAGAACGCACCGCCATAAGCATTCCCTCATATTTCGGGCAGTTATCCAACACGTCTGTACGAATCCCCACATGATTCTGTGGCATTCCTTTAAATGTTGCCGCTAATTCAGAGCGTTCATCAACAACGCAGACATTTTTTCCAGGAAGCCATGTCCCATCAGAAATCTGTCGAACCATGTC
This sequence comes from Lachnospira sp., assembly GCA_028693195.1. Lineage (GTDB taxonomy): Bacteria > Bacillota > Clostridia > Lachnospirales > Lachnospiraceae > Lachnospira. The sequence continues at coordinate 478 of JAQUVV010000191.1, read as the reverse complement.
TCGAAGAAGTGTTGTTTTCCCACAACCTGGTGGTGATATGATTAACGTATGTGCAAGTCTGTTCTTCTTGCAGACAAAATTCATAATCGAATCCGCACATCCAATTACTTCATGTGCAATACGGATACATAGAAAGCTTATTCTGCTTACAACCTTAATATGTGTATTATCTGTAACTACATGTCCACCAATTCCAATTCGATGTCCCCCTTTAATCGTAATAAACCCCTGTTTCATGTTGTCCTCATAGGAATACAACGAATATTCACAAGCCTTTTCAATAATCTGGTAAATCTGCTCTAGGGAAACAGGTGCCTGCGGAATCGTAATTTCTCTTTTCCCATACTGAATCCGAATATTCTGGTTAACGCGCACCCGGATTTCTCTTAACTGATCATATTCTAACCGTTCAAAATGTATGATTTCCCGCAAGTCTGTAGGAAAAATCCCTGATATTTCATTCATTCTATCCAAAAAA
>JAQUVV010000190.1 GCA_028693195.1 Lachnospira sp. | reverse complement strand
CGTATGGCTCTATGGTGGCTGGTGGAATATTCTCAATGGTATTGCTGGTTTGATTAACATCTTCTGTATGACAGGATGGTGGGGAGTATATTCTTCAAAGAAGAAGGATGATATGCTCTGGCCAGATATGACATGGATGTATATCCTTGCATATGATGTATGGAATTTTGAGTATACATACTTAAATCTTCCATCACATTCATGGTACTGTGGTCTTGCATTATTGCTTGCACCTACATTTGCCGCAATCTTCTGGAACAAGGGTGGCTGGATTCAGAACCGTGCGAATACACTTGCGTTATGGTGTATGTTCGCTCAGGTATTCCCATTATTCCAGGATCAGGGTAAGTTTTCAGTATTAACATCACTTTATCCAACAGATTATGTGATGAATAAGGCAGTTGCTCCAGCAAGTGCAGATCCACGTGCAATGGGATTCATTGCTGTATTGTCAATTATCATTAACGTAGCAGTTCTGGCGGCAATCTTTAAGAGAGCAAAAGAACAGAAGAAGAATCCATACAAGAACGAAATCTTTGTTGGTACAAAAGATTTTGAAGAAGCTATGGCAAGAAGATAAAAAAAGTATTATAATTAACGCATGATATGCGTGTAATAGTGAGCCAGTGGTGGCACATGAAAACGTCATAATGTTCGTAATTGTTCAGAAATGAAACAGTTATGAATGGTCAAATACAACTGATTTGGGAGGTACAATGCAGACTTTCCATGCTGGAATTCTGTATAATATACTTTATGAAGAGGAAAACCAACAAATTACTAGTGATGATTCTGACAATGATGCTTATTCTTAGCAATGTGCTGCCAGTGCTGGCTGCTGATTTACAGCCTACACAGACGAAGACAGTCCGTGTAGGCGTTTTTTCATTGGGAAGATTTCATGATTTTAATGAAAGTGGAGAAGCGGTTGGATATGATATGGATTATATTGAGAAGATATCTGACTATACTCATTGGAATGTAGAGTATGTGTCCTGCGACAGTTGGACAGATGCGTTAAGTAAGCTGCATGCAGGCGATATTGATTTGTTGGCACCAGCTCAGAAGACAGACGAGCGTATTGCCAAGTACGATTTTTCTACATTCTCAATGGGAGCAGAATGTGGTCTTCTATTCACGTTGGAAGATCGTTTTGGAAGTGTTGCATATGGTGATAATGATAAGATATCGAAGATGACGATTGGCGTGTCAGAAAGCGCTCCTTTTACACCTCATTTTCTGGAGTATATTGAAGAGAATCATATGAATCCTACTATTCGATATTATTCAAACACAACGGATGAGATGACTGCATTGAGGAATCATGAGGTCGATGCAATTGTGACGAATATTATGTTCACAGATGATGATTTGAAGATGTTGATGCGTTTTCAGATGGATCCGGTTTATTATATTGTTCAGAAGGGCAATCAGACATTGATGAATGAAGTGGATGATGCGATGACACATATCATGATGACTGATCCAACTTTTCAACCAGAATTATTATCCAAGTACTTCCAGATTTATGATAATACACAATTTACGTATGATGAATTGAAGTTTATTGAGAATCACCAGACGGTTACTATAGGATATGAAGCAAACAGAGCGCCGATTTCCTATAAAGATTCCCACGGGAATTTTGCAGGTATGACCAGAGATATTCTTGATAAGATTTCAGATATTACGGGGATTAATTTCAAATACATAGAACTTCCAGACACAGGAGTTGACTAAAATATTTGAAAGCAAATGGAATTTCCGTCATTAGTGATGTGGAATATAATGATGTGAATAAGTCGGTCAAAGAAATGAATCTGTCGACACACTATCTGGAATCAGAGATGGTGTTTGCATCCAATAAAGAAATGAAGTTTGAAAGCACCAGCAGCTTAAAAGTAGCAGTGTCTACAGGCTCGGGAACATTGACGGCAGCAATCAAGCAGCAATATCCGAATTTCGAGATGATTACATATTCTACAATAGAGGAGTGTTTTGAAGCTGTCAGTGGGGGAGATGCAGACATGCTGATTCAAAACCGATATGTAGTGGAAACTTTACTTAACAAGCCGAAGTTCAGCAATTTTCAGGTTATGGGGGTTCATGGAATACAGAATGCTGAGAATAATCGTTATAAATATTCCTTCGAAGATATTATGTATGCATACTGGAAGCCGTTTCTTTTGGTAGCGGTACTTGTAGCGATAGTTATGATATTAATGCTTCGAAATCAGGTGTTGAAGAAACAGCAGAATAATCTTTTGGAAGAGAAAAATCTTCAGTTGGAAGATGCTGTGCAGCTTGCAGAAAAAGCCAATACTGCCAAGTCTCAATTCTTAGCACAGATGAGTCATGAAATTCGTACACCAATGAATGCGATTATTGGTATTACCACGATTGCCAAGAATGATATTAATCATCCAGACAAGATTCGGGATTTTCTTACAAAGATTGAGAGCAGTTCCAGACTGCTTCTTAGCATTATCAATGATGTATTGGATATGTCGGCAATTGAAGGTGGAAAGCTAAAGATTGACAATGCAGAATTCAATTTTAAGAAACAGCTTTCCAATATCACTAACATTTTTTATCAGCAGGCAAAGCAGAAGGATATTGATTTTCATGTCCATATGCAGGGCGTGACAGAAGAGGTCATTATAGGAGATGAACTTCGTGTGAATCAGATCATGATGAACTTGTTATCTAATGCTGTGAAGTTTACACCGACAGGCGGCAGAATTGATTTCTCAATTATACAGGCAAGTGCGTCTTTAGATAAGGTACAGCTTCGAATTATTGTGAAGGATTCTGGATGTGGCATGAGTGAAGAGATGATGGGAAGATTGTTCAAGCCTTTTGAACAGGAATCAGCCTCGACAGCTAGAAAGCATGGTGGAAGTGGTTTAGGATTGTCCATAGCCAAAAGACTGGTAGATATGATGGGCGGTTCCATTCAGTGTGATAGTACATTGAATGTAGGAACATCTTTTACAGTGGATATTCCGTTTGGTAAGTGTAATCAGGAATTTAATACGGATGTTTCTATGTTCAAGGATATTAGAGCATTGGTTGTAGATGATGATGACGACGCAGGTGCATATTGTGCAGAACTGTTGGATCGTCTTGGCGTTCGACATGATTTTGCCAACAGCGGGGATAAAGCATTGGAGATGCTTGGAGATGCGGAAGATCAGGATGATCAGTATAAGCTTTGTCTTGTGGATTGGAAGATGCCGGATATGGATGGATTGGAAGTGACCCAGAATATTCGTCAGATTTTTGGAGAAGATACGATTGTTATTATTGTATCTGCATATGACTTGAATGAGGTGGAAGCAAAAGGAAAGGCAGGTATTGCAAATCATGAGAAGAAGATTGATATAGATACAGCCGCATCGGGGAATTATGACTTCTCTGGAAAGCATGTGCTGGTTGCAGAAGATGTTGCCTTGAATATGGAGGTTGCCATCACATTGTTGAAAATGGTAGGTATTGAAGTGACCTGTGCAGAAGATGGAAAGCAGGCGGTAGATGCTTATGAAAGTGCAGAGAATGGATGGACATATTGCCAAGCCTATCGAAGTAGATGTGCTATATAAGACATTGGCGGAAGCTTTTAAAAAGAATGTGTAATCTGTGCAGAGATGAAAGAGTCACTTGGAAGGTCATGAACAGTGATTCTTATATGAAAGAAACAGAGAATTAATGATGTATATATTGACATACAATTATATGTTATGATACACTACTTCAAGTGTGAAATTTATGTATGAATTTCAGGTTTTGAATGAATGATTTCATGCAAATATGACCCCTGCAATGCAGGAGATGCCTAACGGACAGGCGGGTCAGTTGCCGGTGTGGTAGCCCCACGTTATTGATTGAGTTAGAAGCTCAAATTTTATAAGTTGATTACTTTATAATCTATCGTGCTTTATGCACATCATCTTGTGAAACGGTCAATAAAGAGTGACGTATATTTGCAGAAATCTAGATATTTGCAGAGTTAATATACCAATAATAATAGACCATATACAAAGAAGGGTGATTGCGCATATCAGCATGGCTGATTTCGCAGTCACTCTTTTTTCAATTTATAGAAAATTACATTTCTTAAAAATTGAAAACACTGAGTGAGCACCGCAATGACACGGATAATGAAGATAATATATTAGGGAGTGGGTATATAAACATGACAGATCAAACAAGAGCCCCGATTTATGAGGCATTAGAAAGATTAAGAAAACAGAGAGTGGTGCCATTTGATGTCCCTGGACATAAGAGAGGACGTGGAAATCCTGAATTAGTGGAACTACTTGGCGAGAAATGTGTTGGAATTGATGTGAATTCTATGAAGCCATTGGATAATCTGTGTCATCCGGTTTCGGTAATTAGAGATGCGGAAGAACTGGCGGCCAATGCATTTCATGCAGAGCATGCGTTCTTAATGGTAGGTGGAACAACATCGGCAGTTCAAAGTATGATTTTATCAGTGTGCAAGCGTGGAGATAAGATTATTCTGCCTAGAAATGTACATAAGAGCGCCATTAATGCGCTGGTCTTATGTGGCGCAATTCCGGTCTATGTAAACCCTGAGGTGAATTCCGAATTGGGGATATCTCTTGGGATGGAGCTTTCTTGTGTGGAAAGAGCAATTAAAGAAAATCCAGATGCGGTAGCGGTACTGGTTAATAATCCGACTTATTATGGAATATGTTCCGATATCAGAGGAATTGTAAAGCTTGCCCATGAAGCTGGAATGAAGGTTTTGGCAGACGAAGCCCATGGAACACATTTGTACTTTCAAGACGAGCTTCCAGTAAGTGGCATGGATGCAGGCGTTGATATGGCAGCGATTTCTATGCATAAATCAGGTGGAAGCCTGACCCAAAGTTCTATTCTTTTGACCAATAAAGGTGTAAATGCAGACTACGTGCGTCAGATTATTAACCTGACGCAGACGACGAGTGGTTCTTATTTATTATTATCCAGTTTGGACATCTCCAGAAGAAATCTGGCATTAAGAGGCGAGCAGTCCTTCGCACAGGTTATGAAAATGGCTGAATATGCAAGAAAAGAAATCAATGAGATTGGTGGTTTCTATGCCTATGGAAAGGAACTGGTCAATGGAACAAGTGTCTATGACTATGATGTGACAAAGCTTTCTATCTATACGCTGGGTATGGGACTTGCTGGAATTGAAGTCTATGATTTATTAAGAGATGAATATGATATTCAGATTGAGTTTGGAGATATGAGTAATATTCTGGCATATATTTCTATTGGAGACCGAATTCAGGATATTGAACGCTTGGTAGGAGCGCTGGCAGATATTGCCAGACTCTATAAAAAAGACAGCACAGGTATGCTGTCAGGTGAATTTATTAGTCCAAAGGTTGTGAAGTCACCTCAGGATGCATTCTATTCAGAAAAGACG
>JAQUVV010000189.1 GCA_028693195.1 Lachnospira sp. | reverse complement strand
TCGCATTCTTAAATGTAACAACACCGCCAATTCCGAAATAAAATCCCATCTTCAAGAAGTCTAGGGCAGCTTCCTTCGTATAAGAATAGCAGTGAACCACAGCTCCGATTTCCTCGGCATGCTCTGCCTTCATGCACTGAATCGTATCTGCGCAGGCTTCTCTGGAATGAATAATCACTGGCTTCTTCACTTCTCTTGCAAGTGCAAGCTGTCTCCGAAACCACTGAATCTGTACTTCTTTTTCCGGTTCAGGATAATGATAATCCAAGCCGATCTCACCGATTGCGACTACATTGGCATTGGTGGCTGCCTGCTCTTTCAGCCACTGCATATCCTTGTCTGTCAGACCTTCCACCTCTTCTGGATGGATTCCAATGGCTGCATAGACCTTCTCATATTGCTCTGCAAGTGCCAGAGATTGCTGACACCCTGTTCTAGATGCTCCCACATTAATCAAGCATTCCAGCACGCCTGTTTTCTGAATAACACTTCCTTCAGTATCCGAAATTGACTGCTTCTCATCCGCTCTTTTTTCATCACCATTTATCCCCAGAAGCCTGGAAATCAACTCATTTCTATCTTCATCAAATGCATCATCATCATAATGTGCATGTGTTTCATATATCTTCATACTTGATATTTACTCCATATTTTTCTTAATCATATCATACTTGATGAAACTATGGTATATTTATATTTTATTGCGCTAATTATTGACACGATGCGTTCATAGTGCTACTATTATTTGTATAATAAATTATTCTAAATTTAATCTGCTTATCGTTCTATTCAAACTCATCATGCAATTTTATTCATTTTATTCATTTTATCCAATACAATTTATAAGAAAGGATGGTATTTTATTAATATTTTGGTATAATATTAGTAAGAAAATTTTATATAAATCACACATGCAGCGGTACTCTGGCGTAGGTGGTCATCTCTTTGCAATTGCAGCAGATAAATCTAAAACTATTGGAGGTGTATCATTATGAGTGGAACGAAACCTAAATTCCTAGAAAATCAAATTACAAATCCAGAATATTTTTCTAATCCTAATCCATATGAAAATGCACCATCTTGTCATATAAATTTATTAGAACTCTCAAGATATGCCAAGCGCGTTGGAAAAAAAATTGCTGAACTCTCTCAAGAAGAAGTCCAGCAATTCCGTATATAATTATATTAATCTAATTTAAGCAGGTCATCACGGCAGCTTTTTCATACTATTCCCAGAAGTTCACAGGTTCGTAATCCTGCAGCTTTGCTAAAAATCCATCCTCTGTCAGCTTATTCTGAATCTCATCCAATGATTCTACACTTTCTGCAATAATCGTATGATAATGAAATCCTGATGTGACATTCTTTAATGGAGAAGAATTTCCATTGTGAATCTGTTCCATATACTTCTTCACATCTCGTCTGGACTTGATGTTCAACTCTGCACGTACCACTCCATAGACTTTATGGTATACAAAGACATCCTTAATCTTTCCACCAAGATCTACTATATCGCAAAGCTCCTGTTCAATCTGTTCATCTGTATGATTCACCTTGAACACTCGCTGAATCTCACCATTATTATGAAGTACATAGCCACGGTTCGTCGCCATAATCTCATAACCATTTGCACGAATAATCGCCATGTCCTGTACAATGACCTGACGGCTTACCGAAAGAGTCTTCGAAAGCTCCGTACCTGGAACCGGCTTGGTGCTGGTTTCTAATATGCTGATGATCTTGCTTCTTCTCTCTTCTCCACTCATGGATTCCTACCCTCTTTTCATATATTATCTAATATTATCTATCTATTATTCTACTGGATGCAGATTCTTCAATGATATATCCAGAATCGGTGCTGAATGCGTCAGCGCACCACTTGATATAAAGTTTACACCAAGATCAGTTAATCTGGCAATATTCTCTTTTGTTACATTTCCAGAAACTTCTACCTCTGCCTTACCATCAATGATCGCCATGGCTGCTGCCATATCCTCATGACTCATGTTATCCAGCATGATGATGTCTGCTCCCGCTTCCACTGCATCTCTTACCATATCCAGATTTTCCACTTCCACTTCAATCTTACGAACAAATGGAGCATATTCCTTTGCCTTCTGAATCGCCTGCTTCACACCACCTGCTGCACCGATATGATTATCCTTTAACATGACACCATCCGTCAGATTGTATCGATGATTATTTCCTCCGCCAATTCGAACAGAATACTTCTCAAATATACGATTATTGGGGCTTGTCTTTCGCGTATCTAACAACTTTGTCTTTGTTCCAGTAAGTAAAGCTGCAACTGAATGGGTATAAGTTGCAATACCGCTCATTCTCTGTAAGTAATTCAGGGCTGTTCTCTCGCCACAGAGTAATGTACGAATATCCCCATGAACCTTAGCCATAAGCTGTCCCTTTTTCACTTCATCCCCATCCTGAACGAAGAATTCAATATTCATGTGATCATCTAACAATTCAAATACTCTTGCAAATACCTGTAAGCCACAGATAATTCCATCTTCCTTACAGATCAAATCCACTTCTCCCATCTGGGCATGAGGCATCACTGCATTGGTAGACACATCCTCACTTGTAATATCTTCCTTTAAAGCCCCAAGAATCAATGGGTCTACATTCAACTTCATCGTAACCTGATCAAACATTTATCCTATTTCCCTTCTCTTTTTTACTTTCTCTATCTCTGCCTTGACCTGCTCCTGATAAGACTGCTCTAAGGCTTTCGCATCTTTATAATCCTGCAGATTAACGGCTTCCATGACTGCACGACAAGCTTGTTCGTTTCCTGTCATTGCTCCCATATCCTCTGCGCTGCTCTCCGACAATGCTGCAATATCCTTCGCTGCGCGCTTGGCAAATACCAGACTCTCCAGCAGCGAATTGCTGGCTAAACGGTTCTTTCCGTGAACTCCATTACATGCGGTCTCACCTACAGCGTATAGCTTTTCCATGGATGTCTTACTATTATGATTCACCTTCACACCACCCATAAAATAATGCTGAGCTGGCACTACTGGAATACATTCCTTTGTAACATCATAACCCATTTCTCTGCAATGTTCCACAATATTAGGAAAATGTGATTTCAATTCGTCTTCTGGAATGGTTCTTAAATCTTCCCAGACAAAATCTGTACCATCCTTCTCCATCTGCTTTAAAATCGCCTCTGTCAACATATCTCTAGGAAGCAGCTCGTCCACAAAACGGTTCATATTCTTGTCGTAAATTTTTGCACCCTCACCACGTACAGACTCAGAAATCAGGAAGCTTCGCTTCTCATCTGCATAAAGCGTTGTTGGATGAATCTGAATATAATCAATATTTTCCAATTCCACTTTGTGGCGAAGTGCCACTGCCAGCGCATCTCCCGTCAAATGTCTGAAGTTTGTAGAGTGCTTATACAATCCACCAATTCCACCTGTTGCCAGTACCGTTGTATCTGCATAAATCTTTTCCAGTGTACCATCTGCTTTCTGCACCACTGCACCACAGCAGATGTTTTTTTCAGAAATAATATCCAGCATCGTCGTGTTTTCAACAATTGTCACATTTGACAACTGACGAACCTGTGCTAATAGCTTGCTTGTAATCTCCTTGCCGGTCACATCCTCATGAAAGAGAATCCTTTTCTGGGAATGTGCTCCTTCTCTGGTAAATGCAAGACTTCCATCTTCTTCTCTCTGAAAATCCACACCACATCCAAGCAAGTCCTGAACCACTTCCTGCGAAGACCGAATCATGATTTCCACAGATTCCTTATCATTCTCATAGTGTCCGGCTCGCATAGTGTCTTCAAAGTAGCTTTCGTAATCCGCCTCACTCTTCAACATACACATCCCGCCCTGAGCAAGAAATGAATCACTGTTCTCCACCTGTGATTTGGTAATGATTAGTATTTTCTTATCCTTAGGAAGCTGCTTGTGTAAATGCATTGCACAATACAAACCTGAACAACCGCTTCCTACGATTAGTACATCCGTATTTTCCATTGTATATCTCCATTCTGCTGTTCTGTCTATATGATTCAAGTATCATCAGATACTCATCACAACTTTGAAAAAGCACCTGTTGACATCTAAATCTTTTTAAACAACACTGATTTTTACTTACTCAACTCCAACATTCTTGTCAAAGGAACTAATGCCTTTCTTCTAACCTCGTCATCCACAAATACTTCATTGCATTCTGTTTCCAATACATTTTTTACCTTCTCTAATGTGACCTTCTCCATATTCACACAGACCTGTCCACTGGTAATTGCATGAAATGTCTTGTTCGGATTTCTCTTCTTCAACTCATGGAACACCCCAACGACCGTTCCGATGATGAACTCCTGCGCATTGCTTTCCGTTGCATAATTAATAATGCCTGAAGTACTGCCTATATAATCTGATACTTCCAATACTTCCTTCGGACATTCTGGATGTGAAAGCACCAATGCATTCGGATACTTCTTCTTTGCTTCCAGTACCTGCTCTTTTTTAATCTGATGATGTCTTGGACAGTAACCTGGATTTAAAATCACATTCTTTTCTAGAACCTGTTCAGCTACAAAACTGCCAAGATGCTGGTCAGGAACAAAGAAAATATTTTTATTCGGTAAATTCTTTACAATCTTCACTGCATTTGCAGAAGTGACACATACATCTGAATAGGTCTTGGTCTCTGCTGTGGAATTGATATAACAGACAACTGCCACATCTGGATATTCCCCTCTCACACGCTCTATCTCCTCCGGCTCAATCATATGTGCCATTGGACAGTCCGCAGATGGATCCGGCATAAACACTCGCTTTTCAGGATTTAAAATCTTGGCACTCTCGCCCATAAATTCTACGCCTGCAAAGACAATGGACTTATTCTTCAGCGTTGTCGCCACCTTGCTTAAGTAAAATGAATCTCCTATGTAATCCGCCACTTCCTGCACATCTGCTGGCACATAATAGTGTGCTAAGATCACGGCATCCTTTTCTTTCTTTAACTGTTCAATCTGTTCTGCTATTGTCATGAGTTCCTCCTGTGTTTGCCTGCGTTTTCTGCCTTTTGTCAGCAAAACTTCGCGTTAAAACCTGTTTTTTTATGTATATTAGCGCATAGTATAGCACAAGTATTTACATCTGACAAGACAGTTGTTTTACATTTCTATTTACAGTGGTTGAGCACAATCGAGTAGGAGGGAAATTTGAATAAATTCCCCGACCTCTCACACCACCGTGCGTACCGTTCGGTACACGGCGGTTCAATCAACTTAACATTTAACACACCTTTCGGTGTAGTAATCCAACATTGAGATTAGTCCAAATGAGGCTATTATTATATAAACGATTTGAAGATGGTAGGTTGTCTTGGCCTCGAACCACTCAGGAAGCGGCAGAGCTTACGGAAGATCAATATCGTTATTTAATGTTGGGTTTAAATCCCCTGGATCCGAAAATC
>JAQUVV010000188.1 GCA_028693195.1 Lachnospira sp. | reverse complement strand
GCTTGTAATGCCGTATCTCTGCCTGCACTGCCATAATGACTCCTGCAACAACACACACGCCTACAACTGCCATAACTATCTTGCGGTATCTGAAAGGCTTTACTTCTCTTTTGCCAAAAGGCTTCCTCATAGACACATACATTGTAATCAATAAAAGAATGAGCTCAATAGCTAAACTCCATATTGCCTGGCTCCAATATCCCATATAGTTATCTTTCATCTCACCCATATGCAGTCCTGCATCTGAGATTGATGCCATGCCGCTAACAGAACTTCCAACAAAAAGCCATGCAACCGAAAAAATGCACACCATTAAAATCCATTTTATAATTAGGAATCTGTATTTAAAAAATCCCCAGCCTGTAAACATGCCATATACAAATGATGTAGCCACCATAAAGATTGCTCCATAAATAATCGCCGTGTTAAAGATCCATAATACAATTTTATCATAAACAAAGTCCGTCCCCGATAATGTATTCATATCTCTTCCAAGCAAAATCAATAGCATTGCAAGGAATCCTCCTTTTAAATAGTGAATATATCATTCGCTTTTAGAATATTCCTACCTTTCTGTTTTGTCAAGATATTAATAAAAAAATGTCTGCACATTAAGATTCCTCTTTTCGCGCAGACATTCACTATATTTCTTTTATTATTTATTTATGCGTTGATTTTCCTCTGTTACTTCTTCTTCACAGGAATCCAAATTTCCGCATAATAATTCTCATCTAAAGTCCCCTTTGGAAACTTTGTCGGATCATCATACATCTCAATACAATAACCAGCTGCGAATTCATAATCCTTCAATGCCGGAAGCCACTCAGAGAAAATCTTCGTATTCACATCCTGTAAAGAATCCGGCATCGCTCCCCTGCATGGAAATACTGCCCATGTGAATGCTGGAATTGTTTTTGTCACAAAACCTTCTGGAATATCCATCGCAGGATTATACAAATCCGCAATCATGTAATCGAATTCCTTACATCCCATACTGTCATCTATGTTGACGCCAAACATTCCACCAACATATTTACCGTTGCCCTGCGCATAAAAATCCTTCCAGAACTGTGGTATCTCTGCCTTGCAGTTTTCATAATCAAACTGCTTTGAAACTCCTAATACTGTAAATGCATCCTTCTTTGTAATCTTGTAATCCATCGTATACCCACCTTCCAATGATAATTTTATTTTCAGCGGTGCGAATGATTTGAGCATCTGTTCCCCTTTTCGAGCTACAGACGGTGTCACTCCATGGAATCTTGTGAATGCTTTGGTAAAACTGTCTGGTGAATCATATCCATACTTCATGGCTATGTCAATAATCTTACTGTCCCCGGTGGCGAGCTCATTTCCAGCCAATGCCAGTCTTCGATTACGTACATATTCCATCACTGTCAAGCCACAAAGCATCCCGAATCCTTTCTGAAAGTAGAATGGAGAAATATTGACCTGTTCTGCAATCTCTTCCATCGACAACTCCTCAGAAATATTCACTTCAATATACTGAATCGCGTGATCTATCGCCTCTACCCAGTCCATAAACTCCGTTCCTCCTCGTCTCAGCTTATTGCTCATTCACATTCGATGTGTCACTCTGTGTGACTCTTTCCTGCTGATGATGTTATTCTAACATTGTGAAAATGTCTTGACCCGACTTTCCCTGTTTTCTTCTGTCGGGACTAAACCAATGCTCACGATACACGACATATTTTGTCACATTATCTTCTTGTTCGCATACCGCAACCCTGTCGGTCATCCTGATCAGGTATCTCAGAAACATATCTGGCACTGTATGCCGCATTGATTTCTGAGATTTCTTTCTTCCCATTAATATAATCCGCATAGAAATCCATCAAATCCATTCCACTATTCTCACAGCCTTCCGTTTCTTCCCACTGCTTCAACATTTCAATTCTTTCATGGATCGTTGTATCCTTAATCAAATAACTTTTCATATACTGACTAGTCTCCTTTTCTAATTTTTCAATACATAAACCTTCACAAACTGCTCGATATGCTTTCGAAGCAGTTCCAACATCTCGTCTTCCCGCTCCGGCTGCCTGTCGCATATTGTAATCATCGTATATATCGGTGCATAAAAATGTAGTGCCATGACCTCATAATCTGCGTCCTTAAAATTCCCCATCTGTGCAAGCATCGTAAACAACTGTCTCTGATATGTGATCGCCTCATCATAATACTGTCTGGAGTACTCCTGAGCAATCATCTCATTCTGGAATTGTCCAATTGTCAGCATTTTCCGATACATCCGCGTATATTCATCATGCACAAAATAGACAAACAATTCTCTGCCAATTCCATAAAGCTGTTCACTTGAAATCTGCTCATAAACTTTCACATCTGCACTGGGATCATTCCCATCTATTTGTAGATTCATGACTTCGTCATTATAACGCGATTTCATCGTATCAACAATAGATGTGTAGATTGCTTCTTTCCCTTTAAAATGTGAATACAGCGATGCCGCCTTCATTCCTACTGCTGCTGCAATCTCCCGCATAGATACTCCATCAAAGCCTTTTTCTGCAAACAATCTCAGGCTTTCATAAATAATTCGATCTTTCGTTGTCTCAAAATTCATATTGTTCAGCCTTTCCGCTCTGTCTAGTATTCTATCTCATTAATATCAAAGCTCATATCTTTTCACTTCTTTTCCCTGTCTTATGCAGATGCTTACTGCCTCTCTATGTTTCACTCTAAGCAGTTCGTCCATCTCTGTGCATGCGTTCGCATACTTCGCCTTTTGAAAATGCACCAGTACATAATCTACGTTCCGAATTCTACCTGCTGCCTGTGCGCAAAAGCTGCGCATCGGCGCACATAGATGAAATACCCAGATTGGCGAACAGATGATGACCTTCTCATAGCTTTCTAAATCTACATGAATCTCTTCAATCGGCATTTGCCAGCGATGCATACCAAATCGCCCACACCACCAGAAGCCAAGCGTTCCTTCTGTTCGTTCCGTAGATTTCACCTCGTAAATATCTGCCTTTAATTTTTCTTTCAAAGCATAGGCATAGTGTCTAGTGTATCCCATTCTAGAGAAGTAGACAACTAATGATTTATGATATGTATGATTTTCCCTTGATTTGGGCTCTGTCCCCTCTATATCTTCTGCACTCTCTAAATTCTCCAATGTATCAATTCGCTGTGCCTCAATCTCTGCAAATGTTTCCTGCTGATCAAATATGTATGCAGCCAATCCAGTGAATGCCTGAATCAAGCCAAAAATGAAATAGATTGTTGACATAAAGTTCATCGGGAATATTACGAACTGAATACATATCCATAACATCAATGTTACGCCAAAGACTCCGCCTAAGATTGTTCCCACTCTCTTCTTTGCCAACATCAATGCTGCTGCCACTAGATTCGATATTCCATTGACAATTAGCAATGATATTCCAGGAAAAATAAAATTCTGGAATAATACATCTGCAAATGGTAACACCTGAAAGTAAGGAAGCATCTCATCCATTCCCAACGCACTGCCATCCGGTGCTGCAAACATTCCCACACTTCCTGCCACTGCTCCAATTCCGATAAATAGGCTCCAGAAAATTAACCATTTTCTTGCTACATGATAACGACTCTTCATCTCTCCATCCTCCAATTTTCTTCCTGCTTCTGTACCATCCTTCTTCTGCATCATCCTATTATATTGTGCTATGGTTTTAAATCATGCATCTTTTTACCTAGAATCAATAAAGCACATGACCTAACATTCATTAGGAATATAATAACTAACATATGTTAGGTTGTCAAGACAAGCTCTTTAAATTAATAATAAATGTGAAAAAGACCGGAATACAATCATGTGCATTCCGATCTCTCCTTCATATATTCTTCTAATATAAAATTAAATCTTAAATCTTGATACATCAGCCTTCAGATGCTCTGATGCTGCCTTTGCACGCTCGATAATACCAAGCATATCATTAGTCTGTGATGTAATTGACTGGATGCTTTCTGCAATCGTTGTACTTCCTTCTGCACCTTCCTGTGCCGCAATACTAACACCCTGAATTGCTTCTACGACACCATTAATAGATGCCAGCAACTGCTGCGATGTTGCACTAAAGTCCGTAACAAGCTGATCTACATATTCCGCATCATTATTATATGCTAATGCAACCTCATTGAAATAATTGAAATTATCAATCACATCTCCACCAACAAAATGTAATAAAGTTTCTGCATCAGAGGATAAATGACTGACTGCCTGGGTAACAGACTCCGTCACGCTCTGAATATTTGTAACCGCTTCTCTAGACTCATCCGCAAGTGAACGAATCTGATCTGCAACAACTGCAAAACCTTTACCTGCCTCTCCTGCTCTGGCTGCCTCTATACTGGCATTTAGTGAAAGAAGATTGGTCTGAGATGAAATCTGCATAATTGCATCTGCTAATACATCAATTTCCTTAACAACCTGTGCCGCACGTAATGCATCATTCAAGCTGCTGCTGATTTCAACGTGCATCTTTTCTGTTGACTCACGTCTTTCTATAGAAACTTCCTTTGCCTTATTTGCACGATCATGAATCTCGAATACCTTTGTTGCTCCATCCTGTGCATGCTCCGCAATTGTCTTAGCAACTGTTTCAATTTCCTGAGATGTTGCATTCACCTGCTCTGAAGAAGCCGATGTCTCTTCCATTCCTGCTGATATCTCTTATGTGGAAGCTGATACATTCATGACTTCCTCTGCAATCACATTGGCATTCTCATTGGTCTGGGCAACAATCTGTTCCAATTCTCCTGCCTGTGTTCCAATTGTTCCAATCAGCCCCTGCAAGTTCGTGTGAATATCTTCAAAACTCTTTGCTAAATCACCAACACTGTCTTTTCTTGTTACGAAGCTTTCTGCAACCTTTGCAGTTAAATCCCCATCTGCAACTCTCTTTCCATAAGCAGCAGCTCTTCCCAGCGAGTAAACAAGATCATAAGTTACCATTGCGCCAATTACAATAAATATCACCAGAAAAATTGCTGAAATTGTAATCAACATCCCAATCTGCTGGCTTGATACCGCCTGTGCAGCATCCTGTGTACTACACTTCGCCATCTCCTGAAATCCATTTCTTGCCACCAACGTAACCACGATTGCATAAGCTACTGTAAGTAATAATAATACAATCATTTTTGTTCTGATTTTGAACTTTCCCATAAGTATACATATCTTTTGCATATAATTCTCCTTTGACTTTAATGTGAAACTGCTTTTTTAACTATTTTGCTTTTCAAAAGACTATTTATCTTTATTTAAACACATTTTTGATATTTTTCCACTTTTTTCCATACATTATATACATGTTTATTTTTTTGAACATCACATATGTATTTGCATCCTGTAAATCTTCTTTTTTATGCTATCATTTTCGAATATGATACACAAATTGCAAAGTTTCTATATTTTGTTGTTTTAACAACATAACTGTTTCACTCAATATTGTAA
>JAQUVV010000187.1 GCA_028693195.1 Lachnospira sp. | reverse complement strand
AGCGGAAACACCTGCATGTTCTTTATTGATTAAAAATACTCTGTTATCTCTCTTCATAATAGTTTCAACAATCTCACTGCTATGATCTGTTGAGCCATCATTAATAACAAGTATCTCAAAGTTCTGATATGTCTGAGCTAATATGCTATCCAAACAACGCTGAATTGTTTTTTCCCCATTAAACAATGGAACAATTACTGAAATCTTCTTCATAAATTTACTTCCTAATTCTTTTTTATCAATGAATAACTATAGCATATGAAGAATATAAAGTCAAAAACCCGCTCTGATATATTCTATGTGTTTTTAAAAACATTATTGAAATATATCAAAGCGGATTATATGCTGATAAATGGCTGAATCATCACTATTTAGAAAGATCAAGCTTTCTCACTTCATTACGTACCTTTAATACCATACTTGCTGATACACTCAGTTCGTCAATTCCCATCCTCAAGAATTCTTCTGTCAGAGTTGTATCCGCTCCAAGTTCTCCACAGATACCAATCCATATTCCTTCCTTATGTGCATTTTCAGTTGACATCTGAATCAGCTTCAAAACAGCTTTATGGTGCGTGTTTGCAAATGGTTCAAGCTTTCTGTTCTGACGGTCAATTGCCAGTGTATATTGGGTTAAATCATTGGTTCCAACGCTGAAGAAGTCAACGACCTTCGCCAATTCATCACTAACCAGTGCTGCAGCCGGTGTTTCAATCATAATACCTGTTTCAACATCTTTTCGATAAGGAATCCCCTCATTTTCCAATTCTTCTCGAACCTCAGCTGCGATTGCCTTTGCCTGAAGGACTTCATCTACAGAGGTAATCATCGGAAACATAATTGAAATATTTCCAAAGAATGCTGCCCGATAGATAGCTCGCAATTGTGTCTTAAAGATTTCTGGCTGTGTCAGACATATTCTAATGGCACGGTAACCTAAAGCAGGATTTTCTTCATGCTCCAGATTGAAATAATCTGCCTGTTTATCTGCTCCAATATCTAATGTTCGAATAATAACTTTCTTTCTTGCCATATTCTCAGCGACCTGCTTGTAAGCTAAAAACTGCTGTTCTTCCGATGGGAAATCATCATTTTCCAGATATAGGAACTCACTTCGGAACAATCCAATTCCACCCGCATCGTTCTTTAATGCCTTCACTACATCTGCAGGGCTTCCAATATTGGCATAAATATTAATCTTTCTTCCATCTAGTGTGACATTATCTTTACCTCTTAATGTCTCTAACAATTCCTTCTGATGGTCAGATTCTTCTTTCTTTTTTCTCATTGCTGCCAATGTTTCTTCATCTGGGTCAATATAAACCGTTCCTGTAAAACCGTCTACAACCGCATATCTATGATTATATTCTTCCTTAAACTCTTCACCTAATCCAATGACTGCTGGAATACCCATACTTCTTGCTAAAATATCTCTATGAGAATTGGTGGAACCCATTTGAAGTGCAAATCCAAGTACCTTATCCTTATCTAACTGCACTGTTTCAGATGGAGCAAGATCATCTGATGCAATAATGTAATGATCATCGCCATCTGAATCTTCCATTTCTGTATCTTCATTCTGAAGAATTCGAATCAAACGTTCTGAAACATCTTTTACATCTGCAGCTCTTCCTCTCATATAATCATCATCCATAGCTAGAAACATTGCTGCAAAATTATCTGCTGTTGTACCGACAGCATATTCAGCATTCACAGCCTGTGTCGTAATAATATTCTCAATAGAATCACAATAGTCTAAATCTTCCATCATCATCTGATGAATTTCAAAAACAGCTGCGTCCGCTTCTCCCACAGAACCAACAATTTTGTCGTAAAGTTTCTTCAGCTGGCTGATACCTTCTTCCTTTGCCTCATGAAAGCGCTTGATTTCAGCATCCGTGTCATCAACATGATAACGAACTATCACCTGTTCTTTTCTAGCATAAAACAGAATCTTCCCCATACATACATCATTGTATACACTTTTCCCCTGTAATGTAACCATAATAATCCTCCTTGTACTCCTTATTTTCACTATTATATAATAAATAAGAATCTCCAACTAACAGTGATTCTATCAATATTATCATTAGATAACTGTTCGTCACTATTCAATACCTTTTGAACAGCACGTTATTTCTTAATAAACAAAAACCTAAGTCTAAACGCAGACTTCTACATCTGGTTCATCCTTAGGTTTTGCCTGCCGTACAGTAACAATCCTGTATCCTGAACTATCTTGTTATTCTGCGAAGATAAACAATTAAATATGTCATTTCTTCATCAGAAACCCTCACTTTATATTCCTTTTCAACATACTCACGAATGCGCTTTGCACATTCAAAACTCTCCTGATACTTGTCTATCAAAATATCATAGAGATCATCTTCTGTATCCGCATCCGTCGTTCCAGCAAGAATTCTCTGAGAGAACAATCGAATATGCGCCAAGATTCTTTCAAACTGAACAGAATGTTCATCTACGCTGTCACCATAAAAATCCTGAATGATATTCACAATTCCCTGAACCACATCAGTCACTTTCACTGCCAGCGGCATGTCCGAATTCAATTCCGCATTCACAAAATGAATTGCAATACTTGCAGCTTCATCCTCCTCCAACTTAACATCCATCATATCTTCCGTCATAGATACTGCGATCAGTGCTGCCGCGTATTCTCTTGGATATATCTGCTTAATATCCCATCTCAATGGATTAGGAAGATGTATTCCTTCAACAGCTCGCTCTACTGCAAAGTGAAGATGATCTGTCAACGTGATATAAAGGCTATTACTTAAATGTCCCTCAATCATGGGAGAAACCTTCTGAATAATCTCTCCAACCAGTGTTAGATAACTCGATGGTAAATCCGTCATCAAATCAACTAATTGCTGCATCTGAGCTGCATTCTCAAGCCTAAACTTTTTCTCGATAAGACTTCTATCAATCAAATCTCCTGGCTTTTTCTTGAATCCAATTCCACATCCCATGATGACAAGCTCGCTGTTCTTATCGTCACATGCACTTACAACATTATTGTTGATCACTTTTGTAATCTGCACTGTCATCCCGCCTGTTCTTTTATAATAACTTTATACCTATAGAATATCACCTGTATACTGGTATGTCAAACAATTTAGAACATTTTAACATTTAATTAACAAACAAAAAAGGTTTTATATACATATTTACCAACACGTATATAAAACCTTTTATATTCCTATATATAATTATCTAAGAATTGCGTATGCAGTATATGCAACATATAACAACACCATAAAGACACCCTCACTTCTCGTGATCTTGCCTTTTGATTTACAGAATAATAAAATCACAATACTCACAATGAATAGAATTGAAATATCAATTAAAGATTCAAATCCTACAACAATTGGATGCAGTGTACAGGAAATACCTAGAATCATTAAAAGATTGAAAATATTTGATCCAACCACATTCCCAACTGCCATTCCATTCTGTCCCTTTTTAGAAGCTACAATAGACGTCACAAGTTCTGGAAGTGATGTTCCAATTGCCACAATCGTAAGTCCCACTAAAGTCTCACTCATTCCACAAGTCAGTGCAATTGACTTGGCACTGTTTACTACCAGCTGTCCACCGCCTACGATGGCAGCAGCTCCAAGTACAATAAACATTATACTCTTCCATACAGGAAGAGCTTCAATATCATCTCCAGCTTCACGGTTCTTTAATGCAGAGTGAACAGTAATATACATATAAACCACAAATACAGCAAGAAGAATTAATGCTTCCCATCTTTGCAAAATTCCAGCAGCAGGCATATGATCTCCTGTAAATACCACTCCGTATTCTGTTGCACCGCCTTGCATTCCATTAACGAAGCCTCTAATTGCCTGATCCGCAATAAATATTCCTACCAATACCGTCGCAAGTAAAGAAAATGGAAAATCTCTCTTTAAGATTCCTTTTTCAACTGCAACTGGAGATAAAATTGCACAGACACCTAATACAACAATCAGGTTGAATAAATTCGACCCAATGACATTGCTGATTGCTAACGCATTAGAACCTGAAAGTCCTGCCGACACACTGACAGCAAGTTCTGGTGCACTTGTTCCCATCGCAACAATCGTTAAGCCGATAACAACACCTGGGATATTGAACCGCTTCGCAATCGCGGCACTACCCTCTACAAAATAATCTGCGCCCTTAATTAATAATACAAATCCAACCAGTAGTAAAACCACATCAAGTAACATTTTCATAAGATATTTCTTTCCTTTCATATTTTGAGAGTATATGAATCATTCAGAGTCATACTCAAACTCAAAAAAAGACTTTTATCGTACTCAAATAATACGATAAAAGTCTTGCTTCTAATCAACGTGTCCGGGGAAATCATTAACTTATTGTCATCATCTCCCGTACTGACGAACCACATCACATGAATTGCATGACAATACATGTAAGCTACTCCCTTTTATATGCTAATTATCTTAGCAAATCCACGTCCATTCGTCAACCCACTAATTCATATGTCTTCCGGAATACTTTAATCTTGCCATCGCTCTGGATAAGGACGCCTGAGATATATGATATTCCATAATACTCTGCTTTTCCTGCAGCTGTTCCTTTGCACGTTCTAAAGCCGCTTCCGCACGTAATGCATCAATCTCTTCTGGCTTTTCTGCTGAATAAACTAGAATATCCACCTTATTATGAGCAACAGTGATCAACCCCATAGAAGTAACTGCTTCCATCCAGTTTCCATCCGATGTCCGGAAACGAATCTCTCCAATTTCTATAGACGCTGTCATCTGCTCATGGTTGGCCATAACTGCCATCTCTCCATCATATCCTGGAAAGATGACAATTTCTGCTTCGCCATCGTAAAAGACCTTGTCACATGCAATTATTTTTAATGAAAATGTATTCAAAATGAATGCCTCACTTCCTAAGCCAGCGTAGCGGCCTTCGTCTTCACATCTTCTAGGTTTCCTACATTGAAAAATGCAGCTTCTGGATAATCATCCATATCACCGTCAAGGATTGCTTTAAATCCGGAAATTGTTTCCTTTACTGGCACAAAACGTCCTGGAGTTCCTGTAAAGTTCTCAGCAACGGAGAATGGCTGGGAAAGAAATCTCTGAATCTTTCTAGCTCTGTAAACGGTCAGCTTATCTTCATCAGAAAGCTCTTCCATACCAAGAATTGCAATAATATCCTGCAATTCCTTATATTTCTGTAAGATTTCCTGAACGCGTCTTGCCACATTATAATGTTCTTCACCAACAACATCAGCCTCCAGAATTCTAGAAGATGATTCCAGTGGATCTACCGCAGGATAAATACCCTGTTCAACAATCTTTCTAGAAAGAACGGTTGTCGCATCCAGATGTGCAAATGTTGTGGCTGGTGCAGGGTCAGTCAAGTCATCAGCAGGTACATAAACAGCCTGTACAGATGTAACTGAACCATCCTTTGTTGATGCAATTCTCTCCTGTAATTCACCGACATCATTG
>JAQUVV010000008.1 GCA_028693195.1 Lachnospira sp. | reverse complement strand
CAGTAAGCTGTGATTATGAGTGCGGTATGCACTATTGGGATGATTATGTATATATTGAAATCGTAGATCCAAAGACAGGGGAACCAGTGCCAGACGGTGAGACAGGAGAAATTGTAATTACAACCCTCCAGAAGGAAGGTGCACCGCTGATTCGGTATCGTACCCACGATTTATCCAGAAAGATTCCAGGCGAGTGCAAATGTGGATGTAAGTATCCAAGAATTGATACAATTATTGGACGTACAGATGACATGATTAAGGTGAAAGGTGTTAACATATTCCCTAGTCAGGTGGATGAATTGTTAAAGGATATTGAAGGAGCTTCCTCAGAATTCCAGATTATGATTGACCATATGTTTGGAAAGGATATCATGACTGTTTTCGTAGAGGCACAGCCAGGGGTGAATAAGTTCCTGCTTACAGACGAGATTAAGGATGCATTTAAGAGTAAGATCGGTATGACACCAGAGGTAAAGCCAGTTGAAATAGGTGATCTGCCTAGAAGTGAGAAGAAATCTACAAGAGTGTTCGATAATAGATACTAACGAAAAAGTGTGGACAGAAATATGTCCACACTTTTTTGTATTAAAAAAATACAAATTTATTGCATTCTATATGTCGAAGTGTTATAATTTTAACAATGATGTAAGAGACAATCACAAAAGTAATGTAAAGGGATAGACATGAATCATATATCATGCGAATTGGGTTCTTACAGAATTAAAATCAAGCAGAGGATAGACTGCTTTAGAAAAAATGGAGGAAATCACATGACAAAATGGGTTTACAAGTTTGAAGAGGGTAATGCTGACATGAGACCACTTCTGGGTGGTAAAGGTGCGAATCTGGCCGAGATGACCAACCTGGGAATGCCAATCCCACAGGGATTCACAGTAACGACAGAGGCATGTACAGATTACTACAACAGTGGAAAGCAGATTACAGAAGAGGTTCAGAGTCAGATTTTTGAACATTTGACCTGGTTAGAGGGAATCAATGGTAAGAAATTCGGGGATATCAATGATCCACTTCTTGTTTCAGTAAGATCTGGTGCTAGAGCATCTATGCCTGGTATGATGGATACAATCCTGAATCTTGGATTAAATGATGTGGCTGTTGAAGGATTTGCCAAGAAGACAGGAAATCCTAGATTTGCATATGACTCATATAGAAGATTTATTCAGATGTTCTCTGATGTAGTTATGGAAGTCCCAAAGTCCTACTTCGAAAAGATTATTGATGAGGTAAAGGCCAATAAGGGAGTTCAGTACGATACAGAATTGACTGCAGATGATTTAAAGGAATTGATTAAGAGATTCAAGGAAGTATATAAAACGGCCATGAATGGTGAGGAGTTCCCACAGGAGCCAAAGACACAGCTTATGGAAGCGGTAAAGGCTGTATTTCGTTCATGGGATAATCCAAGAGCAATTGTATATAGAAGAATGAACGATATTCCAGGCGATTGGGGAACCGCTGTTAACGTTCAGACAATGGTATTCGGTAATAAGGGTGAGACATCAGGTACAGGTGTTGCATTTACACGTAATCCATCTACAGGTGCCAAGGGAATCTACGGCGAGTACTTAATCAATGCACAGGGTGAAGATGTAGTTGCTGGTGTTCGTACACCACAGCCGATCACACAGCTTGCCAATGATCTTCCAGATTGTTACAAAGAGTTTATTGATTTGGCTATGAAGTTAGAAAATCATTACCGTGATATGCAGGATATGGAATTCACAATTGAAGAAGGAAAGCTTTACTTCTTACAGACAAGAAATGGTAAGAGAACAGCACCAGCAGCTCTTCAGATTGCATGTGATTTAGTAGATGAAAATATGATTACACCAGAAGAAGCAGTTCTTCGTATTGAAGCAAAGTCACTTGATCAGCTGCTTCATCCAATGTTTGATGCAGATGCATTAAAGAATGGTGAAGTAATTGGTTCAGCACTGCCAGCATCTCCAGGTGCAGCAGCTGGTAAGGTCTATTTTACAGCTGAGGATGCTAAGGCAGCTGGTAAGGGTGGCGCTGGCGAAAGAGTGATTTTGGTCAGACTTGAGACATCTCCAGAAGATATCGAAGGTATGCAGGCTTCTCAGGGAATCTTAACAGTTCGTGGTGGTATGACAAGTCACGCAGCTGTTGTTGCCCGTGGTATGGGAACCTGTTGTGTATCTGGCTGCTCAGAAATCGCAATTGATGAGGATGCAAAGACATTCTCATTGGGTGGATATACATTTAAGGAAGGAGATTACATTTCCTTAGATGGCTCAACTGGTAAGATCTACAAGGGAGATATTAAGACGGTTGAAGCAACAGTTAGTGGAAACTTTGGACGTATCATGGAGTGGGCTGACTCTTTCAGAACATTAGGCGTACGTACCAATGCAGATACTCCAAGAGATACAAAGAAAGCTGTAGAGCTTGGCGCAGAGGGAATCGGTCTCTGCCGTACAGAGCATATGTTCTTTGGTGAAGACAGAATTCCAAGAATCAGACAGATGATTCTTTCTAAGACAGTAGAAGATCGTGAGAAGGCACTGGATCAGCTGTTAGTATTCCAGAAGGCTGATTTTAAGGCAATGTATGAGACCTTGGAAGGAAAGCCAATGACAGTCAGATACTTAGACCCACCTCTTCATGAATTCCTTCCAACAGAGGAAGAAGATATCTTAGCACTTTCAAAGGATATGAATATTTCAGTACAGGATATCAAGGATACTTGTGCATCACTTCACGAGTTCAATCCAATGATGGGACACAGAGGATGCCGTCTGGCAGTCACTTATCCAGAAATCGCTAAGATGCAGACAAGAGCTGTAATGGAAGCGGCTGTCGAAGTGCATAATGAGAAGGGATATGATATCGTTCCAGAAATTATGATTCCATTGGTAGGCGATAAGAAAGAGTTAAAGTATGTAAAGGATGTTGTTGTTGAAGTTGCTGAGAAGGTAAAGGCTGAAAAAAATTCAGATATGCATTATAAAATCGGAACTATGATTGAGATTCCTCGTGCAGCACTTCTTGCAAATGAAGTAGCTGAAGAGGCAGAATTCTTCTCATTTGGTACCAACGATCTGACACAGATGACTTTCGGATTCTCAAGAGATGATGCAGGTAAGTTCTTAGATTCTTACTATAAGAGCAAGATTTATGAGTCAGACCCATTCGCAAGACTGGATCAGAATGGTGTTGGTCAGCTTGTAAAGATGGCAGTAGATAAGGGTCGTGCTACGCGTCCAGAGTTAAAGTGTGGTATCTGTGGTGAGCATGGTGGTGATCCATCTAGTATTGAGTTCTGCCATAAAGCAGGATTGAATTATGTAAGCTGTTCACCATTCCGTGTGCCAATTGCAAGACTCGCAGCCGCACAGGCAGCGTTGAATAACAAATAGAAATAAATTTTGTATAAAAAGGGACCTCGAATCATAAGACTTTTCTTATGATTCGAGGTCTATTTTGGTTATATGAATCTATTAAAATTATATGCTATTTGCTGTTGCCAGGTGCTGCTGGCTCATCATTCGCTCGTATTCAGATACAATATGCTGATACATGTCAATCACTTGGATTCGGCTATTATCGGTGTCCTCCATAATTTGATCGTAGCTGGTACATATATACTGGCAGATATCAGGGTCAAGCTGTGTTTTTCCCATCTGTTCAATAATAGAGAGCGTCTTTTCTTTTGGAAACGGATCTTTATAGCTTCGGCGACTGCTTAAGGCACTGACAATATCTGCTACAGCAACAATTCGCTGTGGAAATGTCAAATCATGGGCACAGAGCCCTTCAGGATAACCAGAGCCATCTAACTTTTCGTGATGTCGCATAGCCAGCTGATAGATTTCATCTGGAACAATTCCCTTGATTAGATAGCCAGTTTCTTCTACATGAGTTCGCATAATGAACATATCTTCATCATTGAGCCTTCCTGGAGATTCTAGAATAGAGAGTGGAATGGCGATTTTACCAATATCGTGAAGCAGGGCGCCCAGATAAATATTTTCCAGCTCATCTTCACTGATATGAAAATGACGTGCAATATTGACAGCAATTGCTACAGTATTAATTGTATGAGTTACTGTGTGATCACTTCTAAAGTCAATGGAGTAGACGACCATCTTCAGATAATCCAGAGCTTCTTTCGTTGAAGGATGAAATGTTTTGCAAAGTTTAAAATTTTCTGCACGATAGGAATGGTCAATCAGCTGAGGCAGGATGCTGTGGTTCTTGATACATTGAATCGCTGTCTCAAAATAATCTGGGCGAAACAAGGCTTTTGACTTATTGAGTAGCTTGATAAGTGCTTCACTTCCTGAATGGTAGGTGAAAGCAACATCCATGCGGTCTGCCAGATGAATCATAGCAGCGTAATCACCATATTGAATATGTGCA
Organism: Lachnospira sp.; assembly: GCA_028693195.1. Lineage (GTDB taxonomy): Bacteria > Bacillota > Clostridia > Lachnospirales > Lachnospiraceae > Lachnospira. The sequence goes on along the minus strand of JAQUVV010000008.1, from coordinate 22,552 downwards.
TTCTGAATATCCTTCCAAGAGGAGTGGTGATAAAGAATCGCTTCTGCGTAATCACTGAGAGGGGGCATGTATTTTAAAAAGAGATATCCATAGATAGAGTGATTCCATACATTTGTTGTCTCGAATTCCAGCATATGATCGATTTCTTCGGTTTTATATGCACCGATATCATGGAATGAACAGAGCGGGAAGAGAATTGAAGAGAATTCTGTAATCCAGGTTGATTTAATAATCGGTGGAAGTGGTGCGGCCTATGGAGTTCATCTAAAGAATATGAAGAATGAGGATGTGAATGTAGTATCCGAGGAGACCACAGAGGATAAAGATGCACATCTGTCAAAGAATTATGAGAACGAGAATACGGTGTCAGATGATCTGGGCTGTCAGCTGTTGGATGGAGTGGTTCAGAGAACCTTTGGTGGAGGCGACGGATGTGAAAATCCAGAACTTGGAAAAGTGGCAAAGTCTGAAAAGTTACAGACGGCAATGTCTATTTATTCAGACCCAGATATGAAGTTTGTCGTAGAATTATGGATACAAAGTGGAAAGGGTGCAGAGGGCGAGGAGACATTTCATGCAGATAATATGTATGCAGAGTATAATCGACTCAAAGGACTTGGCGTAGATGTGACATGGGTTCCAGCTGGACATTACACACAGAATGATGGCTCAGATGAATACCGTACAAGAAATAAGATCTATGCAGTTATGACGCCTGATGAAATGGATAAATTCCCTGCTTCTGAAAAATACGGGTATGGATTGTATCTGATGAATTATGCAGAATACAGCTATGTTGATGGAAATTATAAAGAATTACATCAGGCGTATTGGGATTCGCATGCATCAAACTTGCAGCAATAGTACAATAAAAACTGAATAAACTTTTATAGTAAAAATCGGATTGGCCGCGTAATGAATATGATGAATTTATTCTTTATGCGGTCTTTTTGGTTGAATTTTGCTTCTGTAACGGAAGCTGGAATCGAGTAATCATATTCGGAAATCGTGTGCTTACACTGACGCTCAGCTTCAGTCATTACCTGCTCTAGGGCAGCGTTGAATTCTTCACTTTCGATGGATAACATGAGCTCGGTATCCAGATAGGTGCTGCGCATGTCCGCATTCCAGGAACCAACGAGGCTTAAATTATGGTCGATGAGGACAGCCTTGGCATGGTAGGAATAAGAACCCATATACTCGTATATGGAGAAGCCAGTAGCCAGCACATTAGATTTCTCACTGATATAGTCGCTGCATCCGAATGGGTTGGCTCCTATTTCTGGGGCATTTAAAAGTAATTTTGTCTCAATATTTTTGTGCCCAATGGCGGTCAGACCGCTATACATATCATTACTGCATATGATATATGGCGTGTGCAGATAGACACGTTCTTCGGCTGAGTCCATCAGCTTATAAACTCTATCCCATACATATGGCTCTTTGTTTGCACGATGTGTTGGATTAGAAATCAGTTGAATCTTTCCAGCAGGAAGCGTGTTTTCTACAGAATCCCCTGTCTTTAAAATGTCTGATTTGTTCATATGCAGACGATAGAGGCGCTCATCTAACATGGAGGCTGTCTCGTCTGATTTCTTACTTCCAGCAAAGTAGGCAGAATAGTGGTAAGGTTCACAGTAGGACTGCTCCCAGACGGAAGAAAAATATGCTTTCACTTGATTGATGGATGAAGCAGGACTGTTTCCTTCGTTCCATACGAATACTTCCAAGTCCAGATTCTTATAATTCGTGTTGTAAGAACCTAGGAATAAATCGTAGGTATTTCTACCGCCAAGCAGGTAGCCATAGTCATCAATAATGAGATATTTATCATGCATTCTTCCCATTAAATTCCATGGCTCTAAGATATTGACAGGATTGTAAATACGGATTTCAACGGTCGGTTTAGAGGCTAGTTCATAGAAAGCATTCTGCCCATCCATCTTTAATATTCCGGAAAAACCATCTACAACAATCTGAATCTTAACATTCCGGTCAGCGGCGGCACAGAGCGCAGCAATCACATCTTTTCCACTTTCATCGGCTCTGAAATCAAAGGAAGATAGAATAATAGATTCTTTTGCCATATCAATCAGACGGATTCGTTCGGTTAACGCTTCATCGTTGGTGCTGACCAGACGGACACGATCAGGTCCAGAAATGTTATTGTCAGAAGAAACAAAATCTGTTAGTTGAAATGCTTCTTCATATGCAGTATTGACCATCGGGTGGTGCAGGAAAGGAAGGGTTGCACCAGCAGCAAGGTATAAAATCAAAATCAATAGTGTATAGAAAAATGCTCTGACTGGTGGATGAATTCGTTTGTCTGGTTTGTTCTTTCTATGTTTGATATGCATGTCCGATTTTTTCAATAAACTGTGAAAAAGGAAGGCATACATAATCATAGTAAAGACCAAGATATAAACAGCAATCAGCATAATGATGTTAGAAAGCATCGCGGTCATATGTGGGATGAGGAGATAGAAGCCTAATGCAATAAAAAGGGAAGCAGTACACAATTTACCGTACCAGCGGGCACCCCCAGAGGTTTTGCCTGAAGTCTTTTTTAGAATCAGTTGCATAATCAGCATATAGAATTCTTTGAATAACATGGCAATAGCAATGACTCTGGCATAATCATTTTTAACCATAAGACAAAGAAAGAGTACACATAAGGTCAGCTTGTCTGCAACTGGATCTAAGGCTTTCCCCAACTCTGTGACCATATTGAAACGACGCGCAACTTTCCCGTCGAAGAAATCGGTTAGTGCACTGATAAATAGTAGAATGATTTCCAGATAATAGTATTCCTTCAAGATGCCATAAGCGATGAAAGGCAGTAATAGTATTCGGAAATATCCCATGATATTAGGGATAGATAATATTTCTTTTTTTGATGGCCGTTGAAAATTCATGGAAACGCCTCCTAAGTGTATGATGATATCAAAATATAAAAATCTGTTTTTAGAATAGTCTAACCATATTGTAATATGGCTGAATAAAATAAACAACATATAACTTTATAGAGAAGTGGGGGATATTTTATAGAGAATTATTTGAAAATGACAAAAGATAGGTGTAATATAGTACATATATGATAGTCTTTGTTGGATTGCAATATCAAAGCAAGTGGATATGCCAGCAACCACAATGAGGCAGAATGATATTACGGGGTGTGGCTCAGCTTGGTAGAGCGCTTGGTTCGGGACTAAGAGGTCGCAAGTTCAAATCTTGTCACCCCGATTTTGGCGCGCACCAGCGCATAAAGAGTGCAGAGCATTTTTTGCTCTTTGAATATGGTAACTACTGTGAAGTTACGAATCAGATTAGGTGTTGGGATATTAGAAGTGTAATGAATTGGAAAATATACAAGAGAGGAAGTATATACACATGAAAAATGTCCGAAATAAAGTGCTTGCAGCTGTAATGCTTTTGTGCCTGATTAGTATGCTGGCTCTGCCAGGAATGCATGCAAAAGCGGCTGAGAGTAGCACTGGAAGAGTAGTTCGTGTGGCATGCGGAATGAATGATGCGTTATACCTGAATGATGCCGGAGAACCAGAAGGAATCTGCCTTTCTTATTTGAGACAACTTGCCTGGAATATGAACTGGACTTTGGAATACGTGGAAGGTTCTTATAATGAGAGTATGCAGAATCTCATTGATGGTAAAGTGGATTTAATTCAGGAACTTTTGAATGAAGTGAATCAAGAGCATGAGTATCTCCATGGTTAATACACCGGATATTGTAAGGGATATGTTTTACAGTATATTAAAGGGGTATAACATCATCTCTATGACCAGAGAAGAACATGATAAAGTTGAAAGCGCAAATGTGATTCGCGTAGGAGTATATTCAGACTGCCTTCCATTGGCCGGCTTGGATTCTGACGGACAGTGTGTGGGAATTTATGTGGATTTGCTAAAGGAACTAGCAGCAGAGTCTGGCTTGAATATGGAAATCGTTCCAGTTGAAGATAGTAACAGATTGTATAGCTATCTGGATGATGGTACGGTAGACTTGGTAATTGGAGAACAGGAGTTAAGATTCTATCAGGAGAATGCAGATAATCATCTGGCATCTAATGGAATTACCGATTATACCACAGCGGCAGTGACCATGCCGGATTATCAGTTTGACAGTGATGATCAGCAGGTATTTGCGTTAACGAGAGCAAGGAATTATCTGGAGAAGACAATCTATGAGAAATATCCCTCTGCTAAGATACAATATTATGATAATAGAAAAGAATGTTTGGATGCGGTAAAGAGTGGAAAGGCAGATGCAACATTTTTAAATACATGGGAGTATAATTACGAATCCAAGAATGCAAGGTTTCAAGATTTGATTGAATGGGAAAGTATTCGAATATCATCCGTGATAGGACTAGGCGGAACAAGACAGTCGGATTTGGAATTGCTGTCTATATTAGAAAAGACAATCAGTCAGATGCCATCAGAAAAGATTTCAGAGATTATCACAGCAAATCTGAATATGCCATACAGCTCCTATAACCTATATGATCGTTTCTATGCGGTGAAGAATGAGGTTATAGTAGCAGCGTTGATTTTAGTAGCAATGATTGTCTGTATGGGAATATATATGCATGTAAAGAGAAAGTATATTAAGGATTTGATTGTTGCTAATAAAACAAAGTCAGATTTTCTCTCTAGAATGAGTCATGAATTAAGAACACCATTGAATGCGATAATGGGATATGCCAATATTACGAAAGAGAGTATCAAGCAAGCTGGAAATCATCAAGAGAATGAAGGCGTTGTTGATAATATGAATTCTATTACCAGTGCTTCATCTTTTCTGCTAGGGATTATTAAGGATATTCTAGATATACAGAGTATGGAAACAGGAAAGTTCCAGCTTGAGAAGACAGAAATCAATCCTCGTGAATATATGAGAATGGTTGTAAAGATGATTCAGCCAATGGCAGATGAAAAAAAGATCAACTTTACTTACAACATGATTAATGGTGCAGAAGATAATTATGTAATGGACGGAGGAAGAGTACAGCAAATTCTTCTCAATCATTTCTAATTTATATATGTTTTTGTTACATTCTTGCTTTACGTGAATGTCGCAGAGTGTGTGTTATGCCATAAGCAGGTACTAGTGAGCCGTCGTTACTTAGCGACAGTATTTTTGTCGCTTATGTAACGCAACGAGCGAGGTGTAGCGAAAGCGTGCCTGTGTTGGCGTAATACATACTCTGCGACCTGTCATAATGTCACAAAAACATGTTTAGCTTAGAATCTACGCCATTACACTCTTAACACCTTCGCCAAAGAAATCTTCATACCATACAAGGAACATGTAGACTGTCCAGATTTTTCTGGAGTTATCAGCTTTGCCTTCTTTGTGATCATCCAGGTACTTGATTAGTTCCTTTGTGTTGAAGTATTTCTCAGCGGCTTCGCTGGAGAAAGCCTTCTTGATAATGTTGTAATACTTCTCATCCTTTAACCAGATTCTGATTGGAACAGGGAAGCCAAGCTTCTTCTTTTCTGCAACCATATCTGGAAGATATCTGTGAGCGGCCATTCTTAATGCATATTTTGTGTTTTGTTTATTGACTCTGTATTTTACAGGAATGGTTCTTGCTACATCGAATACTTCGCGATCCAAGAAAGGAACACGTACTTCAAGGGAGTGAGCCATACTCATCTTATCAGCCTTTAGTAAGATATCACCAATGAGCCAGAAATTAATATCGATATACTGCATTTTCGTGACATCATCCTGATCCTTGACCTGATCATAGAATGGCTTTGTGATTTCTGTGTGATTGTACTTTCCTGTAGGATTCTTTAAAACTCTGGAACGCTCCTTTTCAGTAAACATAAAGGCATTACCGATAAAACGTTCTTCAACTGGCTTGCTGGCACGAATCAAGAAATTCTTTCCTTTGAACTTGAATGGAAGAGCAGATACACACTTAGCAAGAGCTTTTCGAAGTCCAAGAGGAAGCTTCTGGAAGGATGCAAGGTCATGAGGCTCATGGTAAATGTTGTATCCACCAAAGAACTCATCAGCACCTTCTCCGGACATTGCAGCCTTGACATGCTTGGAAGCAGTCTGACTTACAAAGTACAGAGCAATCGCGGAAGGGTCAGCTAAAGGCTCGTCCATCTGGTACTGAATCTTTGATATTGCATCCCAATATTCTTCGCTGGAAACCAGCTTAGAATAGTTATCAATGTGAATCTTATCAGAAAGTGCCTTGGCATAATCAATTTCGTTATACTTTTCATAATCAAATCCGACGGTAAATGTCTTATCTCCGTTAAAGGTTGCAGCTACATAGCTGGAATCAACACCGCTGGAAAGGAAAGAGCCAACCTCAACATCACTAATCTTGTGATGCTCTACGGAGTCATGCATTGCTGCATCAATCTCGTTAACGAACTCATCCAGAGTCTTGTTGTTATCTGGCTCGAACTTTGGAGTCCAGTAACGCTTAATATCCAGATTTCCGTTGTGGAACTTCAGACAATGTGCTGGCATCAGCTTATAAATTCCCTTAAAGAAGGTTTCTTCCAACACCGAGTACTGGAATGTGAGATAATTCTCTAAAGCTGTTTCGTTAACGGCTTTCTGATAGCCAGGGTATTCCAAAATACTTTTGATTTCAGAGCCGAACACGATGTTTCCGTCAATTAAAGCATAGTAAAAAGGCTTAATTCCGAAGAAATCACGGGCTCCGAAAAGAGTTTCTTTTTCACTGTCCCAGATCACAAATGCAAACATACCACGAAGCTTATTTAACATATCTTCGCCATATTCTTCATAAGCATGAATTAAAACTTCTGTATCGGAACGGTTCGCAAAAGTGTGTCCCTTCTCGATTAATTCTTTACGTAAATCTTCATGATTGTAGATTTCACCATTGAATGTGATGACAATCTTTCGATCTTCGTTATACATTGGCTGAGTTCCGTTATCTAAATCGATAAAACTCAGACGTCTAAAACCTAAATAAGCTTTTCCATCTATATGCTGACCGGCACTATCTGGTCCTCGATGAATAATCTTATTCATCATATTTGTTAATACTTCTTCACCGTTGTCCAGATGACCGGTAAATCCTGCAAATCCACACATATAATCCTCCTGTTTTAAGAACGTAGAGTTCTCATTTGCTGCTTTTATCGTAATCAGAATACTGATTAAAAAACCTTGTGGTTGACAGTTATTATAGCAGACTGAAAATGTGAATACAATGATAATTTCGTATCATTTAAATAAGAAAGGTGTAGCGGTATGTTTACAAAAAAATATAAATCAGATATAATTATATGCAATTCGTTCAGAGCCATGCAGATTTAGATAGAGCAATTTGCGTTGAATGCTTGAATTCAAAAGCAAAAAGGAGCCATGCAGATTTAGTGGTATGACCCTGGACAGTATAATTTAAATAAGAGAGGAAATTGCGGTATGGAAAAGATTAAAATGACAACTCCACTTGTAGAAATGGATGGAGATGAGATGACTAGAATTCTCTGGAAACTGATTAAGGATGAACTCTTATGCCCATTTATTGACCTGAATACAGAGTACTATGATCTTGGTTTGGAATACAGAAATAAAACAAACGATCAGGTTACAGTGGATTCAGCTGAGGCAACAAAGAAATACGGCGTTGCAGTAAAATGTGCCACAATTACTCCCAATGCTGCTAGAATGACAGAATACAATCTGAAGGAAATGTACAAAAGTCCAAATGGTACAATCCGTGCAATGCTGGACGGAACTGTATTTAGAGCACCAATCATTGTAAATGGAATTGAGCCATACGTAAAGAATTGGACAAAGCCAATTACGATTGCAAGACATGCATATGGTGATGTATATAAAGCCTCAGAGATGAAGGTTTCTGGTCCAGGAAAAGCAGAACTTGTATTTACAGATGAGAACGGACAGGAAACAAGAGAATTGGTTCATAACTTCAAGGGCGCAGGAGTTCTTCAGGGAATGCATAATCTGGATGATTCCATTGAAAGCTTTGCAAGGAGCTGTTTCAACTTTGCATTAGAGACAAAGCAGGATCTTTGGTTTGCAACAAAGGATACAATTTCTAAAAAATATGACCATACATTTAAGGATATTTTCCAGGAAATATACGATAATGAATATAAAGAGAAATTTGCAGAAGCAGGAATTACTTATTTCTACACATTAATTGATGATGCAGTTGCCAGAGTAATGCGATCAGAAGGTGGATATATCTGGGCTTGTAAGAATTATGATGGTGATGTGATGAGTGATATGGTTGCCACTGCATTTGGATCACTTTCTATGATGACATCAGTATTGGTATCTCCAAACGGATATTATGAATATGAGGCAGCACATGGAACTGTTCAGAGACATTATTATAAGCACTTAAAGGGTGAAGAGACATCAACGAATCCAATTGCAACAATCTATGCATGGACGGGAGCTTTAAGAAAGCGTGGAGAGCTAGATAACATTCCAGAGCTTGGAAAGTTTGCAGATTCCCTGGAAAGAGCATGTATTAAGACTATTGAAGACGGAAAGATGACAAAGGATCTTGCATTGATTACCTCAATGGAGAATCCAGTAACATTGAATACACAGGATTTCATTAAGGCTGTCAGAACAACTTTAGAAGAACTGATGTAATATTTCGACAGCTCTGTACTGCGCACAGAACTGAGAAGTTGCCGATATATTGGCCGTAGAGCTACATAAGTATGAATCAGGGTAGGAATGAAGCATAACAGTGGTGTATGGCAATGAATAAAAAGCGTAGAGAGGGAAAAGAAATATGAAATTTAAGTTTGAAATCGGTGATTTAATCAAACTTCCGAATATATTATGTTACTTGAGAATTATTATGGTTCCTGTTTTTTTGTATGTTTATTTTACAGCAACGGAGCCGAAAGATTATTATATGGCAACATTCATCGTAATGCTGTCTGGTCTGACAGATTTTCTGGATGGTCAGATAGCAAGACGATGTAATATGATTACGGACCTTGGCAGAATCATAGATCCAGTCGCAGATAAGCTGATGCAGCTTGCGATGCTTGTGGCATTGACATGGAATATTAAGTATATGTATATTTTAGTGATATATCTGATTATAAAAGAAGCAGTATCGGCTATCACTGCATTTATTGTAATGAAAAAGAAGAACAGACGCCTGAATGGTGCAAAGTGGTATGGAAAGGTATCTACGGCGGTTCTTTATCTGGTCATGCTGGCATTAATTGCATTTCCACATATGGAGATAATACTGCAATCCATACTGATTATCATCTGTGCGGCGGCATTAACATTGTCTTTTGTGATGTATATGAGGATATATGTTATTATGATTCGTGACAGTAAAATTGGTAATGATGATCAAGTGTTATATTAATGAGGGGTAGGGAATATGAATTTATCAGTATTGACATTTCACGAAATGAATTTGAGCCAGCTGGCATTGTGGTTCTTTATTTATAGTTTCTGTGGCTGGTGCATGGAGTGCGTGGTTATTAGAATACAGTTGGGATATTGGGAGAATAGGGGATTCGCCAAGCTTCCATTTTGCGTGATTTATGGATTTGGAACATATATTGCATTTCATATATTTGCACCAATTGAGCATAATTATGTGTTGCTATATATCTTTGGATGTATCTGTGCAACAGCATTTGAGTATCTGACTGCACAGATTATGTTAAAGCTGTTCGGAGAAGTCTGGTGGAATTATGAGCATCTGCCATTTAATTATAAGGGAATCCTGTGTTTGGAAAGTACGCTTGCATGGGGACTGCTTGCAATATTTATTTTTGGGTTTTTCAATCGTGTGGTGGAAGGCTTTTTAAAATCCATCAATAGCAGGGCGGCGTTGATGATAGCTGTGGTGTTGACAGTTTCTTATGTGCTGGATTTTGCAGTACACTTTTCAAAGGGGATGTATGCAAAAAATACTCAGCGGCAGATAGCAAATAATCAGGATGAATCAGATTTTGCTGGCATGAATCAGAAGATGTAATAGAATGAATGACAGGGTACATGGTGAGATTTCAATAGAGATTTCAAGATGTATCCTTTTTGTTTGTTTTCTTTGTTTCTGATGAGAAATGTGGTATCATAAAAGAAAATGTGTACCGAGGTGTTCTATGTTTCAGAATATAAAGGAAGATTTTCGTCTCTTCAAACAAAGTAAAAAGCATATCCTTTTGTTCGAAATATCATATAAGCTACTTGCGGCAGCAGTGATTTATCCATTGGTTTTTGCACTGGTTAATGTTGGAATGAAGATGGCTGGAATCAGTTATCTGACCAATGAATATATTCTTAGGACAGTGACAAGCCCATATGTGATTGTCTCTGTTCTTTTGGTTCTCTTGGCATCTGTTATTTATTGCGCTTATGAGATGTCTTTTATGTTGGCAGCCTATGAGTACAAGAGAAGAGATGCAGATGTTACATTTTATGCGACAGCATTCAGTGCGCTTCGCAAGATGAAGCGATTTGTGAAGCTGAAGAATCTTCCTATGATACTCTTTTATCTACTTGCAGTTGTTTTTGTAAATGTAACCATTCTTGCCAATCTGATATTCACCCAGACCAATAGGAACTTATTCAGAATCCACATCCTGAATGGAAAGTGGTGGCTGAAGCTGATCTTGATTGTAGTAGTTCTTTTGATATATGCCATTGTATTTATAGGAATATATAGCTTTCATGTTTTCTATTTGGAAGATAAAAGCTTTACCCAGGCTTTTAAAAAGAGCTTCAGGATGGTTCGAACGCATCCAATCAGGACAATTGGATCGATTGTTTTCTATAATTTTATAGTGCTCCTTCTGATTGGACTAGTGTATGGATTAATGTCGTTGATTTTAATTGCGGGAGTTCGACTTTTGGATATGGCATATATGGGGAGTGCAGTTTATTTGTCGGTACTCAAGAATGTTCAGGTTGCTGTAAAGGTGGCTCTTTGCTGTATCGCAGTTCCAGCTTCGTTTCTTGTATTGACCAGACATTATTATATGTTTGTGGATATTGAGGATATAGATTATCCATTGATTTATCTGAAAGAGCGATATGTGAAGTTTCATAAAATCACCTATGGAGTTGTGATTATAGCAACGGCAGTATCACTGGTGGTTAATATTGTAGAATCCTTTAATCACAATCCGTTTGAACGAATCGCTATTTTCCACGAGACGCAGATTACAGCACATCGTGGTGCGTCGTTGCAGGCACCAGAGAATACACTTGCAGCTTTTCAGCAGGCGATGGATGATTTCGCAGATTATATTGAATTAGATGTGCAGATGACATCAGATGGAGTGCTGGTTATTATGCATGATGATAATACCTTACGAACAACTGGTGTTGATAATAAGATTTCAAATATGACATTGGCAGAGGTCAAAAGATTAGATGCAGGTTCCTGGTTTTCAGAGGAATTTGCAGGAGAAAAGGTACCAACACTGGAAGAGGTGTTGGAACTTACAAATGGAAGAATTAAGATTAATATAGAGATCAAGGCAGGAGCTGATGGAATTACGATTGCGAGAAAGGTCGCGGAATTAGTTGAAGAATATCATGCTGAAAATCAATGTGTGGTAACATCATTTGATCACTCTACATTAATTAAGGTGAAACAGTGTAATGAGAATATTAGGGTTGGATATATTCTATCTGTAGCATATGGGAGCTTTTATCAAATGGAAGACGTGGATTTCTTCAGTATGAATGCATCATTTCTTACAAAGAGAACGGTAGATGCAATTCATAATTCAGGTAAAGAGGTATATGCCTGGACAGTGAATAATGAAGATGCAATTCGTAACCTGACCAATAAGGGAGTAGATAATATTATTACAGATAATCCAGTGCTTGCTGCTGAGACTGTATATTCCAGAAATACAAGTGAAACAATGTTGAATATGCTTAAGTATGTGTTTAATCAATAGATGGGGAGGAGACGCAAATGCTGAGAGGAATTGGTACGTCCAAGGGGATTGGGATGGGACAGGCTTTGCTAATTGTAGACCAGGATGTTGAGATTCGTGTGGAGAAGATTCCAGATACAGAAATTGATGCGGAGATTCAAAGATTTCTAGATGCAAAGGAGCAGTTCATTAAAGATACTGAGAAGATGATTACTGATCTTTCTGTTCAGTTGGGAGAACAGGAAAAGACTGCGTTAGTGTTGAAAAATCAGATATATTTGATTAAGGATGTTGAATTGAATGATGGTGTAGAGAATTTAATCCGGGCGCAGAAGATTTGTGCAGAAGCTGCGCTGAATGATACTTGTGAATTGTATATTAACATTTTCTCTCAGATGGATAATGAAACAATGAACCAAAGAGTGGTGGACATTGTTGATATGAAGAGTCGCATGATACGAATATTGCAGGGAATTCAGGATGTAGATTTAAGTCATATAGAACCTGGTACTGTAATTGTAGCAAAAGAACTTCATCCTTCCATGACGGCGTTGATGGATACAAGTCATATTGCTGGAATTATTGCAGAGAAAGGTGGAGATACTTCTCATGCGGCAATTCTTGCAAGAGCATTGGAGATTCCTGCGGTGCTCAGCGTAAAGAATGTGTGTGATAAGGTTCATAATGGAGAATCGGTCATCGTAGATGGAGAATATGGGGAGGTTTTTATTAACCCTATTCAGAAAACTATCGAAATCTATGAGAAAAAGAGAACGGTATTTTTAGAACATCGGGAAGAGTTAAAGAAATATATTGATAAGAATACAGAAACTGCAGATGGAGCGCGTGTGATGCTTGCTGCGAATATTGGTAATGCGGAGGACGCGGCGAAGGCGATGGAAGCTGGAGCAGAGGGAATAGGACTTTTTCGTACAGAGTTTTTATTCATGAATGGGATTTCTATGCCGACAGAGGAACAGCAGTTTGAGGCGTATCGTAAAGTTGCAGTGTTGTGCAAGGAAAAACCAGTGATTATTCGAACACTTGATATTGGTGGAGATAAGGATATTCCATATATGGGATTGACGAAGGAGACAAATCCGTTCTTAGGATATCGGGCAATTCGATTCTGTCTTGACAGAGTGGATGTATTTACAGTACAGTTAAGAGCACTGCTTAGAGCCAGCGCATATGGAACAATCCGTATTATGTTTCCTATGATTACTTCTCTGCAGGAGATTATATCTGTGAAGAAGATGATTCGTGATATTTGTCAGAATTTGGATCAGAATGGAATTGATTATGACAAGAATATTCAGATTGGCATTATGATTGAGACACCAGCTGCAGCAGTGATGGCAGATGTGTTTGCCAGAGAAGTGAATTTCTTTTCTATAGGAACCAATGACCTGACACAGTATATGATGGCCGTGGATCGTGGGAATGAGAATGTTTCTTATCTGTATTCGACATTGAATCCAGCAGTGCTTCGCATGATAAGGTATATTATTCAATGTGGGCATGAACATGGAATTTCAGTAGGAATGTGCGGAGAGGCAGCAGGAGATTCAAGGATGCTTCCACTATTACTTGCCTTTGGATTAGATGAATTCAGTGTGACTGCATCGAAGGTGCTGGATACCAGAAAGAGTATTGCAGACTGGACCATGAAGGATGCAAAGGATGTAACAGCTCATGTGATGAAGCTTTGTACAGATAAGGAAATTAGTAATTATCTTAGTGATTGTATTATGAATAAATGATTGATAGAAAGTGAGGATATATATGGCTCAGACTTATGAGACAGATGAGGAGAAGGAACGTGTTATTCTGATTGGCGTGCAGTTAAATCAGAATGATGATGTGGAGCAGTCTTTAGAAGAGTTAAAGGAATTGGCGGCGACAGCCGGAGCAGAGACACTTGCAAAGGTTATCCAGCCAAGAGATTCTTTTCACCCAGGAACTTATATAGGAAAAGGAAAGATGGAAGAAGTGCGTGCATTGATTGCAGAATTAGATGCAACAGGTGTTATCTGTGACGATGAATTGACACCTGCTCAGTTAAGAAATATGGAGGATGAACTGGGGACGAAGGTGATGGATAGAACCATGGTGATCTTAGATATATTTGCCTCCAGAGCAACAACCAGCGAAGGAAAGATTCAGGTCGAGATGGCACAGCTAAAGTATCGAATGACCAGACTGTCGGGACTGGGTGTAACATTGTCTAGACTGGGCGGAGGAATTGGAACCAGGGGACCAGGTGAGAAAAAGATTGAGACAGACCGACGAATTATTAGAGATCGAATCACTAGATTGTCCAGAGAATTAGATGATGTGAAGAGTCATAGAGATGTTGCTAGACAACAGAGAAGCAAGAATTCTACTATGGTTGCAGCAATCGTAGGGTATACCAATGCAGGGAAGTCGACACTTCTAAATCGATTGACAGATGCCAATGTGTTGTCAGAGGATAAGCTTTTTGCAACCTTGGACCCAACAACTAGATTGTTACAGCTCCCTAATGGAGAGAAAATTCTTCTGACGGATACGGTAGGGTTTATTCGGAAACTACCTCATAATCTGATTGAAGCATTTAAGAGTACACTGGAAGAGGCAAAGTACGCAGATATTATTATTCATGTAGTGGACTGCTCGAATCCAGATATGGATAGACAGATGGAAACAGTATATGAAACACTGGCAGAATTAGAGGTGGGCGATAAGCCGATTATTACATTATTTAATAAGTGTGACAAGTTGCCTGAGATACCTTCCTGCAAGGATCTGAAAGCAAAATACACAGCGTATATTTCAGCTTATCGTGGTAGTGGAATGGATGAATTAATGGATATTTTGCAGACGATTATTCTAGAAAGCAGAATCCATATTGAGAGACTTTTTCCTTACAGTGATGCAGGCAAGATACAGCTGATTCGACAGTTCGGACAGTTAGAGAGTGAAGAATACACAGAGAATGGAATAGAAGTCAAGGCATTCGTGCCAAGAGAAATCTATGATAATCTGTAAATATTCTTTATTTGTTAAGTATAGAATGATGTTGAGCACAGGAGGGCAAATTCATGAAAATGATTGCGTCGGTAGATAAAAAATGGGCGATTGGAAAAGGCGGAAAGCTTCTGGTCAGCATTCCAGAAGATATGCAGCTGTTTCGACAGGAAACCAGAGGCAAGGTTGTTGTTATGGGCAGAAAGACGTTGGAAAGTCTCCCGGCAGGGGAGCCTTTGTATGAAAGAAGAAATATTGTGTTGACGAAAGATTCTTCTTATAAAAAGGATAATGCGGTAATCTGCCATAGCGTAGATGAGGTGTTGGAACATTTGAAACAATATGATACAGAAGATGTTTATGTGATTGGTGGAGAATCTATTTATGAACAGTTCATGCCATATTGTGATGTCGCACATATTACCAAGGTGGATTATATATATGATGCAGATCGTTATATGCCCAATCTGGATCAGGATGATGCGTGGGAAATAGCACGAACAAGTGATGAGAAGACTTACTTCGATATATGCTATGAGTTTGTGGAATATCGAAGAAAATCATGACTTTTAGGGTGTCTAGAAGTGAAAAGTAGCAGATATAGCATGATGCAAAGTGTATAGTTCAATGGTACAGCTTGTGTGAACAGATGAAATTTGCTAAAATAATCATAATTATTTAGAGGGAACTGAGGAAATAACGAATATTTTTTCAATCAGTTCCAGGACTTTGAATAGTTGCATACAATAAAACAGGGATTTTTGAGTTAATCCCAAGTCTATCTATAAGAGGGGAATAATAATATGTTTTGTACAAAATGCGGTTATAACGCCGGAGATGCAAAGTTTTGTCCAAAGTGCGGCAATCCATTAGCAGTACAGGCAACACCAGTACAGGAACCAGTAGTAGAACAGCCACAGGCAGCACCAGTACAGGAGCCAGTAATGGGGCAGCAGGTACCACCGGTACAGCCACAGCAATATACACAACAGCAGTTCCAGCCACAATTCAATGGGATGCCATTTGGCGGTCAGCCAGGTGCACCAGTGCAGGAACCTAAGAAAAAGAAAAAGTGGCCTAAGGTTGTTGGAATTGTAGCAGCAATTGTAATTGTTCTTTGCGCTGCGGGATATTTTGCATATCCATATATATCAGAAATGATTTCACCAAAGAAGCAGGCAGTAACCGCATTGAAGAATGCAGGTGATAATTTTGAAACACTTGTATCAGATTCGATGGATTCTTTATCAACAACATCTGTATCAACAAAGGAACAGGTAAAGGGCTCATTTAAGTTGGGTAGTGCAACAGTTGACGGAATGAACTATATGTCTTACTTAAAGGCAGACACAATCAATTATGATTTGCAGGTAGATACTAGCACACAGACTGTATCAGGTACACTTGGTCTTTCATCAGGGTCTGCAGCGAATATTATTAATTTGCAGTTCTACACAGATACCAATTATGTTTATTTCAAGATTCCAGAGCTGTTCTCTGAATCATTCAGGGTTTCAGCAAGTGATTTAGGTTTAAGTACATATGGAAGTGCATCTATTTCTAGTTCATTAGGAGATTTGAGTGATGTGTCATCTATGTTAGGCTCCATGGGTTCAATGGATTTATCATCACTTTCACAGTATTCGGATGTAATTGATGCAGTGATGAAGGATGTGATGACTGGATTTGATAAAATGGTTGATCAGTGTGGATATAAGAAAACAGGTTCAAGCACTTATCAGTCGGAGAATGGTGATATTAAAGTAACAACATTTGATGTGACTTTGACAAAGGATGCACTAATTCAGGGAATCAATACCGCAATCGATGCACTTTACGCAGATTCAACGGTATCACCTTATTTATCATTCCTTTCATTAGCTGGAGGCTCTAAGGAAACGATTAAATCCAGCGTACAGGCAGGACTGAGTACAATGAAGGATGTTCCATTTACAATTTATGTAAATAAGGATGACCAGATTGTAAAGGCTATTTTAAATGTCTCTACATTCAGCGCAACAGAGACTGGAGATATTTCATTTGAATTCATTGGAAAAGATAAGCCGACAGATTATGTAATTGTGCAAGCCAATATCGATGATGTTTCAATTAAGTATGCATTGAAGACGGAGAATGATTCTGTATCAGTGGCATGTGATATTATTCCAGATCAGAAGGAGAATAGCGGTGAGTTTATCAGCATTGCTTATGAGATGGCTGCATCAGGAACAACTGTAAGCTTGAAGAATATGTCCGTTAAGGGTAAAGTGGAAGATAATACATTTGATGTTTCTTTATCTGGGGATATTGCTACAAGTTCTTTCGGGGTTATGTCATTGAGCTCTTCATCATTTAAGGGATATATCAATCCTTCAAGTATGAGTACAACACAGCAGACAAAATTGTCAGAAGAATTACTAAAGAATCTTCCTGTAATCAAGAAAGTGATTTCTGATTCATTATACAATCAGATGTTTGGAATTCTTGGTGTATAAAACACAGAGAAATGTATGGATTAGATAAGAAATATAATTAAATTTCGGGACTGATATATTGCAAGTTATGCAATGTATCAGCCCCGATTTTATTCATATAGGATTTTTGATTTATTATTGAAGCATATGATGGTATTGAACAGTTATGAATTTACAATCTTTACGAATATACGATATACGTATTATAGCGGAATCGTCGAAGGCGTCGTTCCATCTTTACTGCGTTGGATAGATAACGGAACGCACCAACCTGAACCTTATATAATCCGTCCTCATAGATGATGAATGCGGGGAATCCTTCAATTAATAATGAGTTCAGCATGCGGTCTGCATTATCTTTGTTTCGGTATGCACCGACCTGAACGCGGTAGAGGGGTTCTCCATTGTCCTGATTTTGATCACTGCGAGGCGGGATATCATAGCGGGTATTATATTGGATATTCTGATTGGGCATATTGTTTCGAAATTCATTCTGAGGAGCAGGCGTTGTATTTGGCATAGCCATGTTGTTTCGTCTGTTATACATGGGAATGTTGTTCTGGTTATTATTAGATTCTGGCATAACCGTGTAGTCAGAACTGTATGGATTATTTTCAAAGTCATCAGATATAGTACCAGAATCTATTTGATTATTATTAGTGTTATAATAACGGTCAATATCTGGATAATCATCTTCATTTTCAGCCTCGTCAGATGGATTTCCAGTCTCAGTTTCTACGTAGAATGTACCGTTTGCTTGAACCATATCTTTTGGTGATGGAACAGCAGAACTTTCTGAACTGATGCTGTTAGTTGGAAGAGAAGAATCAATAGTATCAATAGGGGTTGATGAATCATCAATGGAAGTGATACGGGAACCGCTTGCGTCTTGAGGAAGAACAGTCATAAGAATTCCGTCAGCAATGGCTTCGGCAACTCGATTGAAATTGTTATCTAAAGTGGCGTTGTCTTTGTCATTGTTAATAAAACCAACTTCAATCAGAATAGCTGGCATCTGGGTACGTTTTAATACCACTAGATTAGGACGTTCTGTAATGCCTAGATTAGTGAATCCAGCGGCCTCCAATTCTTTATTTACATTTTGTGCCATCTCGGCTTTAATTCCGGCTTCATTATAAACTAATGTTTCTACACCACTGTATTGATTGGCTCGTTCAGAAGAGTTCCTGTGAATAGAAACAAAATAATCGGCACCAGCATTATTCGCATCTGTTGCTTTCTTAAATGGTGTTTCGTAGATGTCATTGGTTCGTGTATAGACTACATTAACGCCGTTATCTTCCAGTATTTTTCCTACGGCCTGTACAAGCCTGAGCGTATCATCTTTTTCCTGACGGCCTCTATAAGTTGCACCCGGATCACTACCACCGTGACCGGCATCGAGAGCAATCGTAATTTCTGACATAGAACCTCCGGTAATCATTGCATTTACAATATTATATTCAGGGGAAGGAAAGGTGCTACAATAATTATCCAGCACATTTTCACAAATACCTGCATATATTATATAAACCACACATAATGGAACCACTATGAATGTTGGATATGTGCATACTTTAGAGACACCTGCCAATTCCATTGACAGAGGAACCTTGAGGGTCAGTGTAGTAGATCAGGAGTCGGGAAGGCCGATATCAGAAGCCCGAGTGACGATTTCCTATACCGCGGAGCCAGAAGGGGCAATTGAAGAGGTTACTACAGATGATAGTGGACAGACGGAGACAGTTACCCTTCCAGCACCACCGTTAGAATACAGTATGGAACCAAGCATAAACCAGCCATATGCAGAATACACGGTTGCAGTGGAGGCAGAAGACTATGAGCCAATGGTCATTGCTGGGACCAATGTACTTCCGGGAGAGCTAAGTTTGCAGAATGTACCAGTTCAGACAAATCTTCCATCTGCGCAGCCGGAAAATGTGGTGATACCGGCGCACACCTTATATGGAAATTATCCACCAAAGATTCCTGAGAGTGAAATCAAACCAGTGAATCAGCCAGGAGAAATTGTACTCAGTCGGGTAGTGGTACCGGAAACGGTCGTTGTTCACGATGGCTCACCGAATGATTCAACAGCAAGGGATTACTATGTCCCATATCGTGATTATGTAAAAAATGTGGCAAGCAGCGAGATTTATTCTACATGGCCAAGGCAGACCATACAGGCAAATGTGTTGGCAATCATGTCCTTTACATTAAATCGTGTGTATACGGAGTGGTACAGAAACCAAGGAAAAAACTTTACCATTACATCCTCGACGGCCTTTGACCACAAATGGATTAATGATCGTAACATTTTCCAGAATATTTCAGAAATTGTAGATGAGATATTCGATAATTATCTATCTCGTCCCAATGTGAAACAGCCAATTCTGACACAGTATTGTGACGGACGGCGTGTGAATTGCCCGAATTGGATGAGTCAGTGGGGGAGCAAGTATCTGGGTGACCAGAGTTATTCTTCCATAGAAATTATTCGATATTACTATGGAGATAATATGTACATCAATACGGCGGAAGAGATTGCTGGAATTCCATCATCATGGCCTGGATATAATCTGGATATTGGTTCGTCTGGTCAGAAAGTTCAGCAGCTGCAAGAACAGCTGAATCTGATTGGAGAATTCTATAATGCGATTCCAGTACTACAGCCAGATGGAGTCTATGGGGAGCGGACGGCAGAGGCGGTGCGGACGTTCCAAAGAATCTTTGATCTTCCACAGACGGGAATTGTGGATTTTGCTACGTGGTATAAGATTTCTGACCGTTATGTAAGACTTTCAGGTATCGCAGAGCTGAATCCGTAAAAAATGTGCCATGTTTGCAACTGGAAAGAAAAGCTGAAAAAGAGAAGAATGGTGACTGACCCAGTAAGCTTATGACTTGAATCAAAAAAGAAAATTCAGAAAAAGCTTGCAAGAGTTGGAAAGTTCGTGTATGATAGTCCAAGTAAAGAAATATAAAAATTTAGTTCAAAACTGTTGACATCTGGATTGCTAGATGGTATAGTATTGAAGTTGTTAAATGAAGCAGAGCATCCACTCTCACCTTAGCGCATCGGGCGACTCGGGTTTATATTTATAAATTATGCATGATAAACAGCATTAGAATGCATTATTGTAAAAGTGTGGATAGCCTGTCTATCCACTTTTTTTATGCTGAATTATGGAGGTGCACTACTATTAGTGAATTAATGATTAACGAACAGATCCGTGATAAGGAAGTTCGTGTTGTTGGAGAAGAAGGAGAGCAGCTTGGTGTTATGTCACCAAAGGATGCTATGAAACTTGCAAACGAAGCAAATGTCGATCTTATTAAGATTGCGCCATCTGCGAAGCCACCGGTATGTAAGCTTATGGATTATGGTAAGTTTAAGTACGAGCAGGTAAGAAAAGACAAAGAAGCAAAGAAGAAGCAGAAAACTGTTGAGGTAAAGGAAGTTCGTTTATCACCTAATATTGATGTGAACGACCTGAACACAAAGAGTAACGCTGCAAGAAAGTTCCTTGAGAAAGGAAATAAAGTAAAGGTGTCACTTCGATTCAGAGGAAGAGAGATGGCACATGTGAATGACAGCAGACATATTTTAATAGAGTTCGCTGAGAACTTAAGCGATATTGCTGTTGTTGACAAGGCTCCGAAGATGGAAGGCAGGAGCATGACCATGTTTTTAACTGTAAAACGTTAAAATATATTACATTCCATAAAGATTATTTTAGGAGGATTATTATGCCAAAGGTAAAAACAAAAAGAGCAGCTGCAAAGCGTTTTAAATTGACAGGATCAGGCCAGTTAAAGAGAATGAAAGCTTACAAGAGCCATATTCTTACAAAGAAGTCAACTAAGAGAAAGAGAAATCTTAGACATGCAACAATGACTGATTCAACTAACCTTAAGACAATGAAGAAGATTATGCCTTATCTCTAAGAGTTGGTATGGTATAGAAGGAGGAATATAAGAAATGGCAAGAATTAAAGGCGGAGTTAACGCAAAGAAGAAACATAACAGAGTATTAAAGCTCGCTAAAGGATATAGAGGAGCAAGATCAAAGCAGTACAGAGTTGCTAAGCAGTCTGTAATGAGAGCTTTGACAGAATCATACGCAGGTAGAAAGCAGAAGAAGAGACAGTTCAGACAGCTATGGATCGCTCGTATCAATGCTGCTGCAAGAATGAACGGACTTTCATACAGCAAGTTCATGTATGGTTTAAAGCTGGCTAACATCGACCTTAACAGAAAGGTTTTATCTGAAATGGCAATCAACGATGCAGAGGGATTTGCAAAGCTCGCAGAAGTTGCTAAGTCAAAGGTAGCTTAATCAATCAGAGAGTCTGATTTTATGAGGGTGTTGCACTGGGAATTATGCACTATCGAGGTGCATGTCCTAGTGCGACATCTTTTTTCTTTATAAGAAATTACATTTCATATAAATTTAAAACACTGCGTGAGCAGCGCAGCGACACGGATAATGAAGTGTTGTATTTTCTATAAAAATTCTGCATGGAAGCAACTGGTGAAAAGAGTTGGTTGCAGGAAAATATAATATAAGATGTGATAATCCTGTGAATTTCGATATTATGGCTAGGAATTATTGTAGAAATATGTTATAAATATAAGGCAGAATATTGGGAAGAGGTTATTTAATTATGAAAAAGAGTATTTTTAAGAAGATGGGTGTTGTTCTTGTATCCGCAGCGATGCTAATGGCAACAGCATGTAATACGAAAATCAATGCCAAGTTTGATTACAAGGCTTTAGATTATGTATCATTAGGAGAATATAAGGGATTGAAAGCGACAGTAGATTCCTCAGGGATTGAATCAAAGCTTATGAATAAGCGAATCGAGAATGATCAGAAAGCAAACACCACTTATCATGATGTCACAAGAGGTGCCCAGGATGGCGATCAGTTGATTATGACATATTATGCTACAATTGAAGGCACACAGGTGGATGGATTAAGTTATGAAGATTATACCATGGTCCTTGGAACGGATACCTTTGTAGTGGATGGATTTTTAGATGCACTTTATGGCATGACAGCAGGTCAGACGAAAGTCGTGACGTTGGTAATGCCTGAGAAGTTTGATGATGATCCAGATTTGGAAGGA
>JAQUVV010000186.1 GCA_028693195.1 Lachnospira sp. | reverse complement strand
GACATATGGAAACCTCCTATCAAATTAAGTTTATGTAAAAATCTTATCATATTTGTTTTCATTCGTATATTCTAAGTTAATATATTTCTTGTATAAAATATGTATTTTTCTCGAAAAATAAGAAAATTTTTCCACACTCCCAAGTGGTAATAAACAGGAGAGAATGCATGCATATTTTTACACCGTATAGAGTGTGTCCGCTTGGTGCACATGTGGATCATCAATTAGGATGGGTTACAGGCTTTGCAATTAATAAAGGGGTTGATTTAGAATATGAGCCAACAGAGGATGGGCATATTCAGGTGATAAGCAGTAATTTTTCAGGAATTAGCGATTTTAAGCTAAATCAGATTCCAGAACGGCAGTATACCTGGGGGGATTTTATTCAAGGTGCTGTTGTGGCACTTTCCAGAAAATATCAATTATCTAGAGGATTTCATGGGAAAGTTACAGGTGGATTGCCAGTGGGAGGCCTTTCGTCTTCAGCTGCGGTCATTCTTACTTATCTGAATGTCCTATGTAAAGTGAATGGAATTTCTATGACAAGACAGGAACTGATTAATATGGCAATATGGGAAGAGCGAGAATATATTGGTGTGAAAGTTGGAAAGCTTGATCAGAGCTGCGAGGTGTATTGCAAAAAAGATGCATTGTTGTATCTGGATACATATGATGATTCGAGTGAGATTATTCCATTAAATCCGGTAATGAAACCTTTTGAAATTATGATTGTTTTTTCAGGTGTGGAACGTAAACTTGCGGGATCAGCATATAATACTAGAGTGGATGAGTGTAAGTCAGCATCTTATGCGATGAAGGCGTTCAGTAGTATGGAATATGGAAAATATCAGGACACGTATCTTCGTGATGTGCCATATGGGATATTTGAGGAGTTTCAGGATAAGCTTCCAGAAAAATGGCGCATGAGAGCGGAGCATTTTTACGGAGAGGAACAGCGCGTAAAGAGGGGCGTTGCCGCCTGGCGAAGTGGTGATATAGAAGTATTTGGACAATGTATGTTTGAATCGGGACACAGTTCCATAGAATTATATGAGACAGGATCGGAAGAACTAAAGGCAATTCAGGATATTCTGGAAAATACTGAAGGGGTTTATGGAGGAAGATTTTCGGGAGCTGGATTTAATGGAAGTAGTGTTGCACTAATTGATCCTGAGAAGAAGGAGAAGATTGCTGCTTGTGTTGAAGAAAAGTATTTATCTAGATTTCCCAAATTGAAGGGGAAGTTCTCCATACATTTTTGCAAAACAGCAGATGGAGTAAAACTATGATAACAAATATAATTGTAAGATATATTTAATACAACTATAACTTGTATTTCTCTTGAGAATATATTATAATTTATATATCTTATTTTTCGAGGAAATAATAAGAATTCTTCACAAAATATTCTGTTTTGGGAGATGGAATGTTTCATAAAATGTGAGGAATCGAAGGCGGTCTGTTAGCAATGGACTGCCTTTTTTCAGTATGAAGATTGTAGGAGTTTGTATATGAAGTGTATTATATTAGCGGCAGGATATGCTACCAGATTGTATCCGTTAACGAAGAATTTTCCAAAACCGTTACTTAAGGTGAGGGATAAGGCAATCATGAGTTGGCTCGTGGAAGATATTGTGAAAATTGATGGAATGGATGAGGTGATTGTAGTAAGCAATCATTGCTTTGTCAACGTTTTCTATGATTGGAAGAGGCAGGTTGAGAATAATGGACGGATTAGCCATGATGTGCAGATTACCATTCTAGATGATGGCTCTACAGAGAATGATAATCGTTTAGGTGCGGTTCGTGAGATTGCCTATGCCATTGAGATGTGTCGTATTGAGGATGATATTCTGGTGATGGCAGGAGATAATCTGCTTGATTTTTCAATTGCTGGATTTGTAGAATTTTATCGAAACAAGCAGACAACCTGTATTATGAGGCATTTTGAAAATTCTATTGAGAAGCTACAGCGTACAGGAGTGGTGGAAATTAATGAAGATAGCAAGGTCCTTCGTATGGAAGAGAAGCCAAGGGAACCGAGGAGCACTTGGGCTGTACCACCATTTTATATTTATCCCCAAAAGGATTTGAACACAATTCTTGCAGGGGTGAAATCTGGAGAAGTGAATGTGGATGCACCAGGAGGATTTATTGAATGGTTTTGCAAGAAGAATGTGGTGCATGCATATGAGATGCCTGGAAAACGATTTGATATCGGAAATCTGGAAAGTCTAGATTGGATTCGTAAGAATTTTCAGGGAATCATATAGCAGATGATATTGTTTGCGTCGTCAATAAGGCTGGTTGATAAAAGTGAATATAGATGATATGATATTTTATAAATTTGACTGAGAGGAAGAAAAGAGTTGTTTTATAAAGTAGATTTAGTATCGCAGATAAGAAAATTAGGCATCCAGCAGGGAGATATTCTTCTGGTACATTCCTCGATGAAAGCAATTGGTGAAGTAGAGGGTGGGGCAGACACAGTGTTAGATGCCCTGACAGAAGCCGTTTGTGGTCAAGATGCAGGAATGCTGGTACTTCCGACGCATACTTGGGCGACGATGACGAAAGAACATGATGTTTATGATCCAGATGTGGAACCTGCGTGCGTGGGGATACTTCCGAATCTGTTTATGAAGAGAACAGGGGTAGTGCGCTCCTTACATCCAACACATTCTGTTGCTGCATATTCTAAGGTGGACGGCTTGGCAAAACAATTCGTGTCTGGTGAAGAGAAGTTTACAACACCATGTAATCGGAATGGATGCTATGGGAAGCTTTACGATATGGATGCAAAGATATTGTTGCTGGGCGTTGGGTTGAATCGGAATACTTATATGCATGGTGTGGAGGAATGGTTTGGAATTACAGAACGATTGACAGATGAGACATTGAAGCTGACAATCAGAATCCCTGTTGATATGGTTGAACCAATAAAAGATATGAATCAACAGCATCATGATACATATAATCTGGATGTAGAGATGCACAAGCATTTTAAACCTAATAATATCAGTATTTCTGAGAATTATGTAAGACTGGAGCAAACGTTCATGGATGAGGGCGCTTTGTTGAAAGGCATGATTGGTGATGCGGAATGCATGCTTATGTCTGCACAAGGGATAGCAGATATTACAACGGAACATTTGAAAATGAATCGCGATTATTTTTTGTAGATTCTTATTTGAAGAATGAAAACTTATTAGGAGATTGCTGATGAAAGAATTGGACATAAAGCTTGCAGACATGCATTGTCACATATTATTCGGTGTGGATGATGGGGCAAGGGATTTAGATTTGAGTATAGAAATGTTACGCATTGCACACGAGGATGGAATCAGAACAATTCTACTGACACCACATTTTCATCCCAAAAGGGGAATGGCATCAGTAGATAGAATTTATGATGCATTCATAATATTAAGAGATAAAGCGGCAGAGATATTTCCAGACCTTGAGCTGTACCTTGGCAGGGAAGTGTATTATACTTCAGATCATGCAGAAATGTTGGAAGACCATGAGGAATTAAGAATCTGCGGTGGGAGAAATGTATTAATTGAGTTCTCAACAGGAACACCGGCGGACTATATTCTGCGAGCAGTTGATAATGTAATCATGATGGGATTTACACCGATTGTTGCGCATATTGAACGATATGCCTGCACGATAGGAAATAAGGGATTTGTTGAAGAGATAAAGAACAAAGGAGCTTATATTCAGGTTAATGCGGATTCTGTTTTAGGAGAAAATGGATTCTCTGTTCATAAAATGGTGAAGTGGATGTTAAAAAATGAACTGGTAGATTTTATTGCTTCGGATGCACATGATATCAATCATCGAAGACCAGAACTTTCCAAGTGCTATCGATATATTGCGAAGAAGTTCGATGAGGAATATGCGGCATATTGTATGCATGATATGCCATTGAGAATACTGGAATCATAATATAGATGCAATAGTTAGATATACCATATATTTGGCATAAAACATAATTTCAATCATAGGATATAGAAAGTGGTATCTTATGTGGGGAGGCGTTTTATGCCTAATTGCATTATAGATGAAAATTATCTGGATATTATTGTCGAGAATGAACTGCTGGATTTGTATAGTGGACATCCAGTGACCTATATTAACAATAAGGTTTCGGAAGTACATATTATGATTGATAAATATGACCCCTGTCTGTTAGGTAGGTATCACTATCATTCTCTGCCGACCTGCTATACTGTTGAAGCAAATGTGGATTTTGATACCACAGGGGTTTCGCAGGTACAGAACAATCCATATTTTGCATTGTATGGGAATCAGGTACTGGTTGGTATCGTAGATACGGGAATCGAATATACCCATGAAGCATTTTTGGATTCTACTGGAAAGAGTCGGATTGCCACAATCTGGGATCAGACGGTGATAGATGAGAGCAGACAACCGGAACGGTTTGGATATGGTGCAGTTTATGAAAAGGATGATATTGATAGGGCACTGCAGGCGGAGAATCCTTATGACGTGGTTCCAGTCAGGGATTATCATGGACATGGAACAACCATTGCTGGAATCATAGCTGGAAGCGTCAATGCAGAGAAGAATTTTACAGGGATTGTTGCTATGATTCTAGAGTGGGCAATTGTTCGGGGGAATTATGATTCCATGAAAGGAAATGATATTAAAAAGCTTCTGATTCGTGGGGCAAAACGTGATGTTGGAATGGAAGCACTGCAATATCCGAACAATATCTGGGGATATGGAAAGATTAATATTTATGAATTATTTGATAAAATCCGCTAGCAGAATAAGTCTGTAGCGGATTTTTTCTTTATCGTTTTGATGAGCACCTTTTGACACCGAAATCTTTATAAGAAATGTCGATAGCTGCGTATCAGCAGTGGAAGTTCTACAATCAGCATGCCAATCCAGCCAGCCAGGTAAGACAGTGGCAGTGCTTCAATCTGAAGCTTTAATAAGAATACAAGAGGAACTGCTGCGAGGACACGAACCCCCATATTAACAAAGCTGGATAACAGTGTGATTTTTAAATCGCCAATTCCACGGAAATATCCCTGAATTCCGTTGGTGAAGGACGGAAGAATGTACATAATGGAAATCAGACGGAGGTAAGAAACACCGTGGCTGATAACTTCTTCATTGCTGACGAACAGACGCATTAATGGTCTGGCGAAGATAAAGCATATGAGGAAAATGCAGATTCCATAGATAAATTCTAACTTCATACCACCGATAAATCCCTTTTTCATACGGTATTTCTTTCCAGCACCACGGTTCTGTGCCATGAAGGCAGTCATTGCATGCCCAATATTCTGCTCTGGAGTGTAAGCAAAATCATCAATTCGATTTACAACAGTAAATGCAGCCATGATTGGCACACCCATGGTATTAACAATTGCTTGGATACCAATCTTACCAAGCTGTACAGTGGCTTGCTGCATGGCACTTGCCCAGCCATAGGAAACTGTCTGCTTCAAAAGAGTAGAATCAAATACCAGCCATTTTTTTCCGAGACAAAGAACTGGGACTTTCTTTTTGATGTATAATCCACAGAGCAGACAGCAGAGCGCTTCACTGATTACTGTTGAGATTG
>JAQUVV010000185.1 GCA_028693195.1 Lachnospira sp. | reverse complement strand
TTAATCCATTTCTTGCTGACACAGGAATAATTTCAGCGAAATCAATTTCCTTACTGTATTTATCAATAACTGGAAGAAGCTCTTCCTTCTTGACTGTATCAACCTTATTAATCACAAGAATGATTGGTGCCTGTACTTTCTTCAGCTTCTCAATGATGTGCTGCTCTCCTGCGCCAATAAAGGTTGTTGGTTCTATGAGCCAGCAGATAACATCCACCTCTCCGATTGTCTTTTCTGCCGCACCCACCATATATTCTCCAAGCTTGTTCTTTGCCTGATGAATTCCTGGAGTATCCACGAACACAATCTGACCTCTCTCATCTGTCAATACCGTCTGAATCTTATTTCTTGTTGTCTGTGGCTTATTGGACGTAATTGCGATCTTCTGTCCAATCAGCTGATTCATCAATGTTGACTTTCCAACATTCGGTCTACCTATCAATGTCACAAACCCTGACTTTGTATTTCCATTTACCGCAGAAGCGCCTCCTGAGATCCCGCTTGCTGCTAACATTTCATCTAAATTCAAATTGTAACTCCTTCCTTATCCTTAGATATTCAATGAACGAATTTCATCGAACATTTCTTTATTCTCCTGAATTGTTTTTGCATTTCCAACAACGCAGAAATAATCCTGTTTTACTGCTTCTTCAACGAGTGGAGCAAGTGCTCTGATACTTTCTACAGACGCACCTAGGACTTCCTGTCGTTCTCTTCTTAAGCGTTCTAATGACATATGATTGATATAAGCACTGAAAGAACGCATACCCTTTGCCGAAGGATTCATTGGTGTGTCCATCTCTCCAATGGTTCCAATAATAAACTTTGCCATATCACGGTCGCTGACGTTAAAGTTTCTAATAAAGTCTGCTGCGCCCTCATAGATTTCATTGGTCTTAGAAAGATTTGGATCTCTGTAAGAAACCAGGTAGGTATCTCCATTTCTATAGAAACCGCTCATACACCCATAAGCTCCGCCCTTCACGCGGACATTCAGCCACAAATACTCATAAGAGAATATTACCTTCAACACCTTCAATGCACCTGTATAGCTCAATCCTGCCCGTTCAAAATTACCACATCTGGCAACATACTGTACCTGTGATGCAGATGTATATCCGATTTTTGTATGCACTGGCTTGAAATCTCTCACTGCTGTCTCTCGATTTGTATTGCCCAGTTTCGCAATAAAGCTTTCTACAACTGGCTTTAATGTCTCAAGCCCCTGTTCATCAGCAGTAAAACTAATCTTTAATAACTGCTTATTGAAAATCATCTGTACCAAAGTATTCAGTTTTTCGCTAATCTCTTCTTTTCTAGCCTCAAAATTCTCATCTAAATCCTTGATTACTTTGTAATATCCATAACCCTTCATCAAACTGGAATAATAAGTTGTCTCTGAAAATTGTGACATGGCCTCCATCATGGCTACTGTATTTCCAGAATTCACCATTGTTGTCTCTATTCTGGATTTCACTCTTGCAATAATCTCACGAAGTCTCTTATATTCTGCAAACTTGGTATGAAACAGAATTTCCTCAATCATATCCAACGCAAATGGAATCTTGTCGTAAAGCATCTTTGCTTTCACTTCCACCGCAATGGTATATTTACTTCTTCCATCATCCGCATCTTCTGAATTATCTGTATAGATAGAACTATCCGCAGAAATCCCTCCACAATTCATATTGATTTCATTTGTCAGTTCTGGATAGGTGAACTTCTCTGTGTCCATACCTCCCAGAACCGTTGATAACAATCCAACATATGGAAGCAATTCATCTGGCACATCCTTACAATCAAACATCAGCATCATATATGCAATTCCACTGGTAAACAAATTGTGATGAACTACTGTAACATCATTCATTGTCTGTGGCTCAATATAAAATCTCTGTGGCTCTGTTCCAATATCAGAAACCTGTAACATCGGAATAGACTCTAATTCTTTCTGAGAAGATGGCTCATCCTGATACTGTTTCAACGCCGCTGTATCCTCAACCAGCTTTTCTAATTCCTTCTGAGATAATGTTGCCTTATAAGCCGCAAGTGTTTCCTTCTCCTGCTCTGCCTTTTTCTCATCCAATCCATGCTCTGGAATCAGGCTAATAATGGATGCATGCTGATTGCTCAGGAAGTACTTCTGAATTAATTCCTCAAAATATCCTTCTTTCACAGCCTTTTTAATTATTGCAAATGTATCAAGTGCCTCAATATGAATAAAAGGCTTTTTCTCATCATAAATCCAGCTGTCCATCATGGTCAGATAATACATTAATCCCTTTGGATATGAACCGAAATCTGCTTCGCGGTACTTAAATTCATAATAATTAATACCAGCAGCAAGCATACGCTGATCCACACCATTTGCCACAATATCTTCCAAGGTCTTACGAATGGTACAAATAAATAGATCCTTCTGATCTGCATTGGCATTCTTCGCAATAATGGAATAAACCGGCTGAAGCATAGAGGTGCCATAATCACTGTAAATATCTGTACCAACGCCTGCATCAATCAATGCCTGCTTAATTGGCGCACCCGGTGCACACACCAGAGCATAGTCTAATACCTGCATTGCCAGATACAGCTTTGCATCCAGCGTATCTCCCACAACAAAATTCTCGGACAGATATGCATTATCTTCCACATCCTCATCCTCAGTAATCGGATATGCATGTGTTTCCTCCACAACATTTTCAAACGCTTTCTGGTATGCAATATCGGAATCAATCTTTACATCCTTCTGGTCAAATGCAGACAAATATTCCTGATCTAGATAGTCCAGACGTTCCTGCACGTCTAAATCTCCATAAAGATAGATGTAGCTGTTCACTGGATGATAATAATTCTTATGATACTCCAGAAACTCCTCATAAGTCAGTGTTGGAATCTTCTCAGGCTCTCCACCTGATTCAAACCGATATGACGTATCAGGAAATAACGAAACAAATGTATATCTGGACAACATATCATCTGGAGCCGAGAATGCACCCTTCATCTCATTGAATACAACACCGTTGTAAGTCAGCTCATCTTCTACACTTTCCAGTTCATAATGCCATCCCTCCTGCTTGAATATCTGAGGTCTGTCATAAATATTTGGATAGAACACTGCATCCATGTAGACATCCATAATGTTCTTAAAATCTGTTTCATTGCAGCTTGCAACCGGATAAACCGTCTTGTCCGGATAAGTCATTGCATTTAAAAATGTATTGAGTGACCCCTTACACAGCTCTACAAACGGATCTTTCACTGGATATTTTCTAGAACCACATAATGTGGAATGCTCCAAAATATGCTGTAATCCTGTATCATTATATGGTGGTGTCTTAAATCCTATAGAAAACACTTTGTTCTCATCATCATTAGATACTACGGCAATCCTCGCACCGCTCTTCTTATGCTTTAATAAAAGTCCACAGGAATTGATGTCACCCAACTCCTCAATTGAAACTAATTCATATTTATCCAGATTTAATTTCTGTAACGCTTCATAACGTTCCTTTACGTTCATGCTAATCTCCAATCATTCGACAGTAAGCATATATCAAAAATCCCATGAAATATGCTAATTTGAAATAGTCTCATTCATCATTCAATGTAAACTATCCCTAATTATGTAATATTAGCACATTTCATGGGGAATATACAAGTTTCCCACGGCATTCTTATAAAAAAGTCTGCAAGAATCATTTTTGATTACTTGCAGACTTTCTATATATGGTATCTATATTTTCACACTAATGTACCGACGCACTCGGATTCAATCTTCTTCTCCATCTCTTGGTCATATAATAAGCAAGCATGGCAAACATACCGAATGCAAAACTGATTGGGAAACATGCCATAACATAGGTTCCATCTATGAAATATGCAATCAGATACGCAACAGGAATACGTACAGCCCAAAGCATCAGTATATTCACAATTGTTGGATATTTCACTTCTCCCATACCATTCACAAAAGAAATAATTCCATTAAATACAGCATATGTCCAGGTAAACGGAAGTACAATGCTAATATAGCGTACGCCCATTTCCAATACTGCAGCATCCGTCGTAAAGAAACCAAGAATTGGACGACTAATCAATGTCACTAGCAAACCGCCTGTACAGGTGATAATTCCAGAGAAAACTGGAATTCGGATTGCGCCCTTCTTTAATCGGTCATATCTTCCTGCGCCTAGATTCTGTCCAGCAAATGTTGTGGCAGCCGATGAGAATGAAGTGATTGCTACATTTGCAATTCCCGTAACCTTTCCAGAAACAGAACATGCTGCCATAAACACTGAGCCCTGTGCATTGATCAATGACTGCATAAAGATATGTCCAATAGAATAAATAGAATTGTTCAGTCCCAATGGAAGTCCAACCTTCACAATATCAGCCAATATCTTCTTATCCAGACTCCTTGGCAGAAAGGTCATCTCCAACTCTGGATACTTCTTTCGAATATAGATGATACTAAACAACCATGATGCAAACATTGCAATGGTAGTCGCCAATGCTGCTCCCGCTACATCCATACGAAATACTGCTACAAATACCAAATCCAGAATAATGTTCACAAAACAGGATACTACCAGAAATAATAACGAGGCTTTACTATCTCCTACACCTCGTAATATTCCTGCATTCATGTTATAGCCCATATTTCCAAGGGTTCCCAAGAAAATAATCTGCAAATAAGATACACAATAATCCCAGGTATCCGCTGGTGTCTGCATGAATTTTAAAATCAAGGGGCCAATAAACAGTCCAAGAATTGAAATCGGTATTGCGCACATATAAAGAAATGAGTTGGCTGTCGCCACTGCCTTCTTTAACTTCACCATATCTCCGCTTCCAGTGTACTGGGAAATAAGGATTGATACTCCAGTTCCTAGTCCCAAAAAGATACAAAGAAGCATCTCTACTGGCATAGCACTGGTTCCTACTGCCGCCAACGACTGTGTTCCACAATAGTTTCCAATTACCAGCGTATCAACTGTGCTATAGAGTTGCTGTAATATATTTCCCAGACAAATCGGTAGTGCAAATAAAACCACCAGCTTCATAATAGAGCCATTTGTCATATCTATTTTCTTTGAGGAGCTTTTTGAAGCCTTCATAATCAATTCTCACTTTCCTTACACATCATGCACAAACGTTCTTATGTCATCTATATATTTCAGACATGTCAGACATTTCATATATTTTCCCATGCATCAATTCAGCATCAATCAATATATCTTTGCATATTCATGTATTATATTGCAAAAAAACTGTTTAATCCATAGTATTAGCATCCGGATTTCTTACAAACACTGAAATCTTGCCATCGCATTAATTATAAACACTATAAACACTTTAGTTAAATTCGAATTTAACGCGTTAGCAATGAGCCATGCAAGAAAAGACTAAGTAACATATCGTGAGAGCTTGCTCTCTAAGATATGTTGCTTAGTCTTTTCTTATACGGCGAACGCCGTGACCCCGATAGAACGTAGTTCTATCGAAAGTGCGCATGGCGTAGTATATATATAGAATTGTACTTTCATACTTCTAATATGAGCAAAAAAGTACAAAATATGTCTAAAATGTATTATATGCAATTAATA
>JAQUVV010000184.1 GCA_028693195.1 Lachnospira sp. | reverse complement strand
CTTCACTTATCTTCCTGCTGCTTATAATAATGGCGCACACGATGCTAAGGCTCGTGAAATGATGGCAAATGCTTCTACTATGGCTGGTATGGCTTTCGCCAATGCATTCCTTGGACTCTGCCACTCCATGGCTCATAAGCTTGGTGCATATCATCATCTTCCACATGGTATTGCAAATGCAATCCTGATTACAGACATTATGCGTTACAATGCTGCTGAAGTTCCTACCAAGATGGGTACCTTCCCACAGTATGAATACCCTCACTGCAAGGATCGCTATGTTGAATGTGCTCGTTTTGTTGGTATCACAGGAAAGAACGATGATGAAATTTTTGAGAACTTCTTAGCTGCTATTGAAGACTTAAAAGCTCAGGTAGGTATCAAAAAGACAATCAAAGACTATGGTGTGGAAGAAAAAGACTTCCTGGAAACTCTTGATGAGATGGTCGAAAATGCATTTGATGACCAGTGTACTGGTGCAAACCCAAGATATCCTCTCATGAGTGAAATCAAGGAAATGTATTTAAAAGCATATTACGGCAAGTAAAATAACCTATCCCTGCTGTAATTCCTGTAAATTAAAATTCCATTATATAATACCTATTTAGCAACTGAATACTCCCAATCTATTACAGGAATTACAGTGTTATAATGAAATCGCGTATATACGCAGAAATGAGGTCATTCATGAAAAAATGTATCGCTGAAAACAAACAAAAAGCTGTCTATGTTGATGGCGGATATGCAAAGAAAGTATTTGAACCTGCCTACAACAAATCAGATGTCTTATATGAGGCATTAAATACTGCCCGTGTAGAAGATGCTGGTGTAAATATTCCAAAGCTGGTTGCTGTCTCTGTTGAGGATGGCAAATGGACGATTACCAGTGAGTATGTTGAAGGTCAGACTATGACAGAAATTTTAGCTGCTCATCCTGAAAATGCAGATGCTTATATTGAAGCATTTATTGATTATCAGATTGATTTCAATAAGAGAAGTAATCCTCTCCTTGTAAAATTAAAGGATAAGTTGAGCCGTCAGATTAATTCTCTGACAAATGTAAACAATGCAACCATCTATGAGCTGCTCACTCGTTTAGAGACTATGCCAAAGCATGCAAAGCTCTGCCATGGTGACTACTGTACTGATAACGTCATTGTTTCAACTAACAAGAAAAATGAAATCACCAAAATCACTGCTGTTGACTGGGTTCATGCAACACAGGGTAATGCCAGTGCTGATGTAGCCAATACATACTTAATGTTAAAGCTTGTGAATGTGGAACTTGCTGAGAAATATCTAGATCTTTTCTGTAAGAAGACAAATACAAAGAAGACTTATGTAACAAGCTGGCTTCCAATCGTTGCTGCTGCCCGTCTTACAAAGAAGAATCCAGCTGAGAAAGAAGTTCTAGAACAGTGGATTGATGTAGTAGATTTTCAATAATAATGTACACGATGGGATTCGAACCCACGACCTTTCGCTCCGGAGGCGAACGCTCTATCCAGCTGAGCTACGCGTACAGCTTTATAATGATACAACATTTTTATAAAAGTATCAACTAAAAGCTAGCCAAATATATTGAAAAAAACAAATAATATGTTATAATGAACTTAATAAGAGAACCGATGACTAGATTAAGCCTAGCCGCCGGTAAAATCTCTAGCTACAAAAATAGCGCCTTACTTTACTAGAGCGAGGGCGCTATTTTTTACGTTTATCTATCATAATCACTAGTGTGACAATGTCGCAAATCATAATCGCAAAAGCAAACAAATCACTATATGTAACCATTTGCACCAACTCCCTTCAACAATATCTGGCAAGCTGGCATCTTCGCCCCATCGGTTCCCCCATTAAATTCATTATTCAATTTTAAATAATAAAACACTCAAACTGCTATAATGCACATTTACTACAGCAGTTTGAGTAATTTTATATTACATCTCTATCATTCCACTCTTTCTATTATATTCATAGACATGATCTGAAAGGATTTCATCACGGGATACCCCATCACAATTTACTTCCTTCACCATACAATCTAATATATTTCGATCAAAACAGCTCAGCTTCGGAAGAAGGATTACCTCATGAATAGACGAAGGCAGAATGTATAAATCCCTGCCTATCTGATCTGCAAACGTCTTTAACACATCATCATAAAGCATACAGGACGCTCCATGAATCTTGCTGCAGTTTGTAAGAACATACAGTTGTGCATCTTCTGCTTCCTCACTCCATTCCTCATGGTTGAAATCCAGCTTTGACTTTTCTGTACATTCTTCTGATAATACTCTATCACAAAACATATTACTTTCTTCAAATGGATTCATATGATTGAATAATTCGGACATAGGTCTAATGATACTTTTTAATAACAGTGGTGTATTTCTCACTGCTGCCTGAAATATATCATCTTCTGTAACGCCCCACATTTCAATATGATTATTATATATCAATGCAGTTGCATTCCCTTCATCCTTCTGCTCTAACAAACAATAATAAATCACTGCAAGATCTAAAAACCTTTTATGTGGTATATTCTCTAATAATTTCTGATTCTGATCATAATTCACAATGCGATATACGATTGTGTTCTGAATATTAGAATAATCATGAAAGAAATCCGCACTGATATGAATACGATTTCTGTTTTCTTTATAAATCAGTTCAATTTCTTCCAATATTTCTGTCAGCTCACGGCCATCAATATACTGCTCATAGAACTCATTCAGGTAAATTGTTGGTGACACTTTGCTTTCTGCTTCCATAATGACCAGACCATCCAGTTCTCGTCCGTTATTCTTAATGATATGATTGATTGTAACCTTTCCTCCCTTCCCCGCTGTCGGTTTTGTTTCGTTCTGAATCCAATTTAAGAATTCACAATACTCCATAGCTTCTTTTTCCTTTCGTTATTTAATTTAAATATTCCTGTAACCAGGATATTCATCTTGGAAAATGTGGGATAAGAGTGTTACTAAATCATCCCAGAACACCTCATATCATCGCAATATAAGGTGATTAAGAATTGCGCATTACACGCAAAAATGACAATCATAAAATTACTATGACCTGCAAATTCAGGTTACAATCTGCATCACAGAAATTCTTGTTATGATTGGTAAAAACTATATTATTAGAATATATTAAATGTACGCATATGTCAACCAATTTTTATGTTCTTTATGATTTTTTGTTCCATTAAAATCAACATCAATTTTCACAGAACAATTACAATGCGTTTCTCATTCCATATTAATTCACTTTATGATATAATTCTTCTATCGTAGATGTTCAGCACCTTCTGAACATTTGCCATCTATCTTTATGAAAACAGGTGAATACTATGCTTACTTACTCTTTTGAACATGCAGGCTCTGACAGCCTTTACGAATATTTATACAAATGCATTAAAAATGATATCTTGTCTGGAACACTTCCACCCGATTACAAGCTTCCATCAAAGCGTACTTTTGCGAAAAATCTTGGTGTCAGCACAATTACCATTGAGAATGCCTATGGGCAACTGGTTGCTGAGGGATATCTGTATTCCCTTCCCAAAAAAGGGTTCTATGTATCCGATATCTCTACGATTCAGCCTTCTGCTCCACTTTCATCCAGTATTTTTTCAGGGAAGAATTCAGCAAATTCTTCATCATTTGATATCATACATCCAACCGTAATATCTCCATTGATATCTGAACATGAAACCTCTGAATTTCAATATACTGCTGACTTGACCAGCAACCGAACGAAAGCCGCGAATTTTCCATTTTTTACATGGTCAAAGATTATGAAGGAGATTGTAACCGAACAGAGTCAGGAACTGATGACACCATCCCCTGCTGCTGGTATTCTCCCTCTTCGAAAGGCAATTGCAAGTCATCTATATGACTTTCGAGGTATGCAGATTTCACCAGATCAGATTATTATTGGTGCAGGTACAGAATATTTATACAGTCTGCTTATTCAACTTTTGGGTCATGATAAAACATTTGCCGTAGAAGACCCTGGATATGGGAAGATTCGTATGATTTATGAAAGCAATCAGGTTCAAGTTGAAAGTGTTCCCTTAGATGATGATGGGATTCATATGAAATCATTAGAACGAACTCAGGCGGATATTCTTCACATTTCCCCTTCTCATCATTATCCAACCGGAATCATTACACCAATCAGTCGACGCTATGAATTATTAGGCTGGGCATTAAAGCACGAGAATCGCTATATTATTGAAGATGATTATGACTGTGAGTTTCGTTTCTCTGGTCGCCCAATTCCATCCCTGCAAAGTATCGATGTCAGTGATAAGGTAATTTATATGAACACCTTTACAAAAAGTCTTTCCCCTACCATAAGAATCAGTTACATGGTGCTGCCGCAATCACTGATGAAAGAATTTAACAGCAGGCTGGGATTTTACTCTTGTACTGTATCGAATTTTGAGCAATATACACTTGCCCGCTTTATTGAAGAGGGACATTTTGAAAAGCATATCAATCGAATGAGAATTTTCTATCGAAAGCAGCGTGATATGTTGATTCATGCAATTCAGAAAAGTCCTCTTTCTGACTATGTGCAGATTCAAGAAAAAGACGCTGGTCTGCATTTTCTGATGAAAGTACAGACCAGCGCCACTGATCACGAACTGATTGACCGTGCTAGAAAACAGGGATTAAAGATTGCTTGTCTTTCCCAGTACTACCACAACCCTGCTTTCGCAGTTATGCATACACTGGTCATCAATTATTCTTCCATTGATGAGGAAGGAATGGATGAGGCAATTCATAGTCTTTTGGCTGTAGTAAAATCTTCATCTTAATGACAGATAATCACACAATTTCCAATTAAAGATTCTGCAGTACCTCTAAAATCAACTTCCATGTCCGCTCTACAGACGTAATTCCCAAACGTTCCTTTGGCGTATGAATATCTATGATTTCTGGGCCAAAGGAAATACAGTCTAAGTTTTTTATCTTTTCTGCAAGGATTCCACACTCCACTCCTGCATGCATTGTTCTTACCTTTGGCTGCTTCCCATATATTTTCTCAAATGCATCACACATAATACCACATAATCTGGAATCTCTCCGATACTCCCATGCTGGATACACTCCTGACACAGTAGATTCACATCCTAATACATCTGCAAAATTCGTGATTTTAGCCACCATATAATCTTTTTCACTGGTGACACTGCTTCTTACCAGATACGTCATGCACACTTCATCCGCTTCTTCTTTCACAATTCCTAAGTTTAAAGATGTCTGAACTAATCCTGGAATATCATTGCTCATCTTGACTACTCCATCTGGAATATGTGTTAATGCAAGCACTAGCATACTCGTTGTCTCCGCATCATATGTGTTCTGATATTCTTTTCCCTTCACTACATATTCAATCTTCATATTAGAATCTGTCAGCAGATATTCTTTCTTCAGCGTCTCGGCAATGTCTTCAATCAACTGAACTGCATCCTTTAATTCATCCTCTTCTACAAGCATTGCTACATCAGCAGATGGCGCAATAGAATTATCCTTCTCTCCACCTGAAATATGAATAATTCTCATATTCACGTCCTGCGATAATGCAAAAAGAATTCTTCCCATCCATACATTGGCATTTGCTCTCTGATATATAATATCTTCTCCTGAATGTCCACTTTCCAAACCTGAAATATGAACATCAATGACTGTTCCATCAATTTTTTCTTTAGAAATCGGCACATGGCAAGTCA
>JAQUVV010000183.1 GCA_028693195.1 Lachnospira sp. | reverse complement strand
GTGATATTTCCAACAATTACTGTTCCCTGACCAATCTTGACTGATCCCTTTGCTTCAACATTACCATCAATCTGTGCATTGTTTGCAAATATCTCATTCGCTTTAGAATCACCTGTTACAGAACCATTCACTGTCAGCTTTCCTCTACATGATACATTGCCTTCTACTGTACCGAACAAATCAATAGATCCTGTAGAATCAAGGTTACCTGTTACTGTTAATCCTGCTGTAATCACTGCTGTTTCATCAGCAATTGCCTCCTCATCCTCGGAAGTTGGGAGTTCCACATTCACATCTGATGTGACAGTTTCTTCTGCTGTTTCCTCTACTTCAGATTTCGTCTGTTCATTCAACTGTTCCTCAAGCTTATCAGTAATAGAAGAATCCTCCTCTGTTACTGCTGCTTCCTTCTTCAAATCCTCTGCCATTTTCGCCAGCTCCGGATCATCTAGTGTATTTACAAGTAAATCATCTGTATCCTCTAATCCAGCAGCCTGTTCGCTTTCCTGTTCTGATAAACCATTTACTGTCTCAGATAAATCATCTTTAAAATCTTTAAAAAATCCCATTTCAATCCTCCGTGGTGTTTTATGGAGGATTTGCCCTCCATGTTTTTTGTGGAGACACGCGTCTCCAAAACATTTTAGATAATTGTATCATAAAATGTCACAATATAGAAGTACATTTTTACAATATTTCCACCCGGAATGTTTTTACTATTTCGAAAATGCTATTTCATATAAAGTAAAAAGTGATATGACTTGATTATAATGAATCCGCTGGCATAAGCAGTCTCTCACTAATCAAATCATATCACTCTCATATATCTTCTATAAATCTAAGATTCACTCAATTGTTACTACTGTAACTGAGCTGCAACTTCCGCTGCAAAATCCTCGTTCTTCTTTTCAAGACCTTCACCTGTTTCAAAACGAACGAACTTCTTAATCTTGATTGATGCATTGTTTGCCTTAGCAACTTCTGCTACGTAAGCACCAACACTCTGCTTGCCATCTTCAGCCTTAACATAAACCTGATCTAAGAGACAGATTTCCTTTAACTCCTTAGAAACACGACCCTTAACCATACCTTCGATAATCTTATCATTAGCATCAGGCTTCTCATTCTTAGCCTTGATTGTAAGAATCTCTGTTTCCTTAGCAATATAATCTGCATCAACGTCATGTCTAGATGTGTAAACTGGCTTTAATGCAGCTGCCTGCATAGCAACGTTCTTTGCCATCTCTTCGATTGCTGGGTTAACAACATCAGTTTCAACATCAACTAACACACCAATCTTACCACCCATATGAATATAAGAAGCAACAAGACCATTGTTCTCTTCAATCTGAGCAAATCTTCTGATCTTTAAGTTCTCACCAATAACTGCAACCTGGCTTGCAAGTTCTTCTGCAACGGTCTTAGATGGTTCCTTAGCCCAGCTTTCTGCTAAAAATGCATCAATATCTGCTGCTGTTGTATTTAATGCCTGTGCTGCTACTGCTTCAACATATGCATTGAAGTCTGCGTTCTTAGCAACGAAGTCTGTCTCTGAGATAACTTCTACGATTGCTGCCTTATTTCCTTCAACTACAACCTTAACAATACCTTCTGCTGCAATTCTTCCAGCCTTCTTAGCTGCCTTAGCCATACCATTCTCTCTTAAGAATTCAACAGCCTTGTCCATGTCGCCATCTACTGCTGAAAGAGCCTTCTTACAGTCCATCATTCCTGCGCCTGTCATTTCTCTTAATTCTTTTACCATTCCTGCTGTTACTGCTGCCATTTGAAAATCCTCCATTATATTTTATTTTTATAAAACTTATTTATAATCCTCTATAAAGCAAAACATGCTTCAACCTGGGTTGGCAGGTTGAAGCAATTCTGTAAGCATCAAAGTTTTTATGCTTCTACAGCCTCTTCAACTTCTTCAGCTGGAGCAGCTTCTGCACCCTGATTAGCTTCGATTACAGCATCAGCCATCTTTGCTACGATTAACTTAACTGCTCTGATAGCATCATCATTACCAGGGATTACATAATCTAATTCATCTGGATCACAGTTTGTATCTACGATACCGATTAACTTAATACCAAGTGCATGTGCTTCCTGTACGCAGATTCTTTCCTTCTTAGGATCTACGATAAAGATAGCATCTGGAATTCTCTTCATTTCCTTGATACCGCCAAGGTTCTTTGTGAGCTTATCCATTTCCTTCTTTAAGTTAATAACTTCCTTCTTAGGAAGAACATCGAAAGTACCATCTTCCTGCATTCTTTCGATTTCCTTTAATCTATTGATTCTGCTCTGGATTGTCTTAAAGTTAGTAAGCATACCGCCTAACCATCTTTCATTAACATAGAACATTCCACAACGCTCTGCTTCTGTTGCGATTGCATCCTGAGCCTGCTTCTTAGTACCTACGAAAAGAACTGTTCCGCCATCTGCTACTACGTCTGCTACTGCCTTGTAAGCTTCATCAACCTTACCTACAGACTTCTGTAAATCGATAATGTGGATACCATTTCTCTCTGTGTAGATGTACTCAGCCATCTTAGGGTTCCATCTTCTTGTCTGGTGTCCAAAATGTACACCTGCTTCAAGTAACTGCTTCATTGAAATTACGCTCATGTTTATACCTCCATTGGTTTATTAATCTTTTGCAAGCCTTCTACTTCCGTAACCACCGGCGCGTTAACCGGCACCAGTTGCAGAATCCAGCTCACATGTTTTTTCACACGAAAATGATTATATCAATACTTTTCCATTAATGCAAGCATTTTTTAATTCATCTGTGTAATAATCTTTGCAATTGTATCATAAGAAGCACCCTGCTGTATGGAATACTCCCCTTCTCTAATCTTACTTGCATATCCATAAGAGACCAAATAATCTACAAATCCCTGACTATCTGATATCACACCTGCATCTTTCAGAAGTGCTGCCGCCTGCGTTGCATAATACACATTATGAAAAGTAACACGTGCCACACCATTACTATCCACAATTGCCTGCGTTGTTTCTGGCTGAGTCTGTGCTGTTGTTGCAGCTGTTGTTTCTGGCTGAGTCTCTGCCACTGTTGTTTCCGCCACTGTTGTCGATGCTTGTTCCGATGCCGTCATTGTTGTCTGCTCAGCACTCTCTGTAGTTGATGCTACTGTCGTGTACGCAATCACTGATGTCGTTGTTGTCTGCTGCTGCGTATCCTGTGTTTTTTCTGAATCTCCAGCTACAGCACTTGTCACCATCAAAACAGCGGAAGAAAATATCAAGCCAGCCCCTAGGCCTCTCATATACTGCTTCATATTCATCTAAATGACCTCTACTTTCCACCTTTATATAAATCTATAACCAGCTTTACTTCACCAACTCCAAGATTTAACT
Organism: Lachnospira sp.; assembly: GCA_028693195.1. Taxonomy (GTDB): domain Bacteria; phylum Bacillota; class Clostridia; order Lachnospirales; family Lachnospiraceae; genus Lachnospira. The sequence goes on along the minus strand of JAQUVV010000183.1, from coordinate 2,368 downwards.
GCTTTGCTATATCCTTATTCGAAACACCCATGCTGAATAACTTCAAAATCTTATCATTGTTATTTGCACCCTTTTCAAACTGAATATTCATATTCGCTGCTTCTTCTGGAATTTCCTGTACATCACTATTCTCCATTTCTTTCTTTGAAGTGGTTTTTCTAGCTGTTGTTTTTCTTGGTGTCTTCTTTTCTTTATTCTCAGTTGTATCCGCCGTCACCTTTTTGGCAGTAGTTCTTCTTGTTGTCTTTCTTACAGGCTTCTGCTCTTCTTCATGGTCTGCATTCTGTTCCTTGTTTTCTTCAGAATCATCACCTGATACAATCTGATCTAACTGTTTTGCTTGATTTTTCTTCACTGCATTCGTGTTCTTAGATTTTTCATTACTCTTACGAACCAATTCTGCAAGCCGCTCTTTTGCAGCATCCTTAACCTCTGATCTATTATCCTGAGTGTTCTGATCAATTGCATCCTGTGTGCTTTCAGAATCAACAAGCAGCTCATCTGTTGAGGCAAATTCATCTGAATAATCCTTTAGCTGATGCTGCATCAGTTCAACCTCATGTCTCGCAAGATTAACATCTTTCACAGTATTCTTAACTTCTTTTGCTTTCTCATTCAGCATATCATATAGAAAAACTGTTTCATTATGATTCCTGTTAATTTGTCCAAGAATATTCTCTGCATAGTCATTTAACTCTAAGATCTTTGTATTGGAAATCTTATCCAGTGATGCCTCTGTCCTCTCATCCAGATTTTCCAATTCCTCATCAATCAGATTCGATATCTGTTCTCTGATTTTATCCTTTTGTTCTGGAGTAAGATCCGTTGTAATTGCTTCACCTTCCTGCTTTTCTTCTCCAAAATCGAATATGAAACTTGCGACAATACATATGATTCCACATACAAGTAACACTATTTCTACTGCTGCCATTTATTTCTCCTCGTCAAATCTTTATATCAAAATCTGCTTTTCCTTGCCCCTTTAAAAAGACACGACCATCTGATCCTTTTCTCTTTTGTTCCTTTTGTCCCTCACGATAATATTCATTATCGCTTTTGTCCTTCGCGTCAAACTTTCTGTTTGAATTATCCGCATTATCTTTTCTCTGTACCTGCTCTGACCGCGTTTGTTCATCCTTCTGCATCTGATTCACAAGATTCTGCTGCTCCACTACTGGCCTGGACAGTTCATTCTGTTTCACCTGCGATGCTTCATTAATCTGCTGTATCATTCCAAATTCGGAAGGTCTCACCATCATAAGCTTCTCCATCCCGTATCACTACATGGATACGCATTTAATATCTGCCCCTTCTTTTCTGAACTGGCAGTAATCATACTTTTCTTTAATAAACATATACTGTTCTCCAAACATCAGCTTGCTTCCTACATATATCGTCTTACTCACTTTAACACATGCATTCTTCTCTTCGCCAATCTGTTCTCTGATTTCTTCAAACTCACGTTTTTGCTGATTGATTTCTTGTTCTAAAAGAATGAGATTCTTCATCGTCTTTGATTGAAGTTCTTTCTTTGCATCATCTAGGCTTCCTTCAAGCTCCTGCTTCTTTCTCAAAGCTGACAATATCTGATTTAACTGAATCTTATTATTTCCTATATCTGTCAGACTCTTTTTCAATTCATCAACTCTTTTTTTCTTTGCAGGATCCACTCCAACGCCTATTGTTGTCTGTGTTCCCATTTCATTTCCGATTGTTTTTGCTTGAATCATTAATGTTGCTTTCACTTCTCCGCCAACAATCAAACCGTTTTTTCCAGATGCAATCACATTCCCCTTAGCAATTACTTTGCTATGAAGAATAGAATCTGCCTCTATGTTGCCTCCTGCCACAACGCTCTGTGCACTCTCGATAAATTTCGAGACAACATTTCCTCCTGCCTGGATTACAGCCTTATTCATACCCTGAACACCACGGTTCAATGTAACAGTTCCACCTGCAATAATTGTTGCACCTTCAACAATACCGCTCACACTGACATCTCCTGTTGCTCGTACTTCAAAGCCTGCAAGTACATTTCCTGTAATCACCACATCTCCACTATAATTGATATTTCCCGTTGAATTATCCACATTCACAAGATCCAGTGTATTGGATACAAATATCTTATCCCCCTCTAATGTAACATGTCCATTAACCTGACTTACAAGATTTTTTCCATCTTCCGAAATCTTTAGATTTCGCCCATGTCTGAATATCACATGTTTCACTTTTCTTGGGTGAACAACACGTCCCAGAACATCGCTTCCATCTTCACCACGATCTTCTGGATGAAGAATCGCAACAACATCGCCTGCTTTCACATGATTCAAATTCTCTAATGAATGAAAGTCCACTGTTCCATCATCAT
>JAQUVV010000182.1 GCA_028693195.1 Lachnospira sp. | reverse complement strand
TAAAGTTATTGCAGCACAGGGAATAGAGGGGATATCTGCAATTGAAGATGTATATAATAAAGAACTTCAGATGCTTCTAAGCGCAGCTTCGAATGGAAATGTTTCTACAGCATTAAATCAGGTTTATGCTCAGGCAATGTATGAAACAACAAAGGAAGGAGCAGTAGTGACAGGGGAGAATGGAAAACCAAAGGATTCTGAATTAGTTACAGGTTTGGAAGCCCTTGTTGACGGTTCCGCAGATTTAAAGGATGGAATTACAACACTAAAGGAAGGTATTGGTTCATTCGATGTTCTTGAGCCAAAGACAGAGACAGCCTGCTCTGCTTTATATAAGTTAAGAGCAGGAAGTAGTCAGTTAAAAGACGGTACAAATACATTAAAGGCCGGTACAACTCAGTTATCTGAAGGAGCTTCAACACTTGCAGGAGGCGCTGCACAGTTAAGTGATGGCGCAATAAAGCTTGATTCAGCAGCAGCAACATTGAGTGATGGCGTTACAGAATTAAACAACGGTGCAATCACATTAAAGGATGGTATGGCTGAGTTCAACGAAACAGGTATTAAGTCATTAACAAGCCTGGTTGGAACAGATGCAGATACAGCAATTGATACATTGAAGGCAGTCGTGAAGGCTGGACAGGAATATCAGTCATTTGGCGGTAAGTCAGATGATATGGAAGGTTCAGTAACATTTATTTATAAGACAGACGGAATCACAAAGTAATAGATAATATTCTATTAGATACCTGCGAATTGTTCCGTTGTCCAGTAACTCACACAATGGAACATGGTATCTTTAAATTGCCAGATTCTTTCATATTTTTCTAAGCAGCGAAAGCTGCAAATACACACAGGCGGGCGGATAGAAATATCCGTCCGCCGCTTTTATTCATGTATTGTATACTGTATCTCTCGTTAAAAAAATATCGAATTGTTTGAATATTGTATGCAATATTCTTAAAAAGATTGACAATTAATAAACTTTCGAAAAATAGGTTGACAAATTAGACTTTGGATTGTATTATAATAAATACAAAGAGGTAAGACAAAAAGATACAGATACACTCGTGATGTATCAAAGCACATTAACAACCAGAACATTTAGGAATGATGGCGAGATGCTTCATCAGACTTAAAGAATAATAATCGTGGATATGGCGAGAGCTTCATAGAAACGAACAAAAAGAGAAACTAAGATGGCGAGAGCTTCATCAAGGTGGAACAAAAAGAATTAGAAAAGGTGGCGAGAGCTTCACCCAAGTATAACTGGTTAAGTTAATGAACGTGAACGTATCTTAAGAATCAGAGAAGATGGTGAGAACTTCATCGGAACTGGTAAACAAGAAAGCGAAGATGGCGAGAGCTTCATCGAAGCTGGACAGATTAGAAAAGGTGGCGAGAGCTTCATCAGAGTATAATCGAATGTAACAAGGAGGCGGTTAGTAACGTGGCGAGAGTTTCACGAAAGCGAACCAGATGAAAGTAACACGAAGTAGTAAGAATGAGTGAATGATTACGAGAGTTTAATCAAAGCTCAACACAGATTAGAAAAGATGGCGAGAGTTTCATCAGAGTATGATCGAATGTAACAAAGAGGCGGTTAGTAACGTGGCGAGAGCTTCACGAAATCAAACCAGGATGCAGTAAAGTAGTACAAGAAATGAGTGACCGATTACGAGAGTTTAATCGAAGCTCAACACAGATTAGAAAAGATGGCGAGAGTTTCATCAGAGTATAATCGAATGTAACAAAGAGGTAGTTAGTAACATGGTGAGAACTTCATGAAAGCTAACAAGGACTTAGTACCACTTAGTAACAAGTAATTCGTTCAGAACAATGGCGAGAGCTTCATTAAGAATGAACAACAAGAACTAAGAGATTAAGTAACCAAGAAACAATACTTGAATCAAACGATGGCGATGCTTCATCGAATGAAACAAGCAAGGAAAGCACAGAGGTATTGAAAGTGTCTAAAAAGAAATAGAGGGTATCAGTCAATTAAATGATTGGTATCCTCTTCTTTTTGCGCGTTGGCAATGAGCCGTGCATCCTAAGATATGTAGCCCGTCGTCAAGCTAGCTTGAAAGGAGGGATACATATCTTAGGATATAGGGCGAAGCCCGCGAATGAGATGAAGCGAAGCGGAATCGAAATGCGCGCACGGCAAAAGTAATGCTAAAGTGTGTGCAGGATATGTAGCGCGTCGTCAAGCTAGCTTGAAAGAAGGGATACATGTCTTAGGATATAGGGCGAAGCCCGCGAATGAGATGAGGCGAAGCGGAATCGAAATGCGCGCACGGCGAAGAAATGTGAAAGTGTGTGCAGGATATGTAGCGCGTCGTCAAGCTAGTTGACAGCGCATATAGGAAGTGCTATACTCGCCCCTGCAGTCAGTTCGTAACCTTCCTGACTATAAAGAAAACTATAGGAGAAAAATATAATGAAGAATTCAAAGATGAGCGTAAGATACATTACGCAGGGAGCTGTTATAGCAGCTATTTACGTGGTTCTAGTATTTGTGTTTAATTACTGGAGCTTTGGACCGATTCAGTTTCGTATTGCAGAGGCATTGACCATTCTGCCGTACTTTACACCAGCAGCAATTCCAGGATTGTTCGTGGGCTGTCTGATTGCCAATATTACGGGTGGCGCCATTATCTGGGATATCGTGTTTGGAAGTATTGCCACACTGATTGGTGCAGTTGGAACCTATCTATTACGTAAGCACAAATGGCTGGCACCAATTCCACCGATTGTAGCGAATACAATTATCGTTCCATTTGTATTGAAGTATGCATATGGAAGTGAAGGAATGCTGGTTTATTTCATGGGAACAGTAGGCCTTGGCGAGATTATTGTATGTGGTGTGTGTGGAATGCTGTTGTTGTTCGCATTGAATAAGTATAGAAATCAGCTGTTTCTACAGGAGTGAACAATCAATAGAATAAAATAAGACTTATGTGAAAAACAGCCGTCATCCTGAAAGGAGGAATCCTGCAGGAATGACGGCTGTTGAATTATACATAGGTATGAAATTATTTATAATGCTTACTGTTTGTCGTTGTCATGCTTATGTTTCTTGATGATTTCTTCATAGCGACGTTGAGATGCCTTTTCTTCTTCAGTTAAAGGTTCATCTTCAATCTTTAAATCCTTCATCTGAGCAAATACATCTGCTAAATCATCCATGCTTAAAAGATTATCCTTATCCATAGTGCCCTCCCCATATGATGTGTAAAATAATGCTATATATTAATTGCCAATTACCTATAATCTACTTACAGTATAAGACTCAAGAGTAAAATCACTTCGTGTTGCCAGGATGTTTAATCCATTGACCAAAGAAATCTTCCAGTTTGATAAATGTTTTGGTTAGAACAGCAGCTTCTTCCTCGCTTAAATCCTTGGTGATGCTGTCAATCATATCCTTATGGAACTGCATATGATGCTGAAATGCTTTGTGGCCCTTCAAGGTCAGGGAAGCATAGACAACACGGCGATCTTGATCACTTCGTTCGCGGACAACATATCCCTTTTTTACAAGTCCATTGATTCCAACAGTCAGTGTGCCCATGGTAACACCTAATGACTTCGATATGATGGTCATTGTCTTCGGCTGGGTAATTCCGATCGCCTCAATAATGTGCATATCTGTGACTGAAATATCTTTAAATTCTTCAGTGATAAGTGCTTTCTCTTCAATACTTAATATATCATTAAACAGAGTTACAAGTATTGAATTCAATGATTCGTAAATTTCCATGGCAAACCTCATGTATTCTTTCAATGTGAAATACGTATATATCTGTGTTTATTATAACTGAGAAGAAGTTTTAATGCAATATAATCATAGGTTTTTACTGCAATATATTCATTTGCTTTTTGGAGCAATACGTAGTATCATTAGTGAGTAAATTTAGCGTCTTATTGAAAGATAATATCGTTGTATCGATAAATCTGATACATTTGAACAGGCGATATATATAAGAATTCATAAGATGCTTGAATCGTTATAGAAGTATATTAGGATACAAATGGAGGACATTATGAAATTTATCGCAATTGGAGAACTGATGTTAAGATTATCTCCACCGAATTACGAGAAAATCGTTACAACTCATAGTCTCGTTATTAATTATGGTGGTGCTGAAGCGAACGTAGCGGTATCATTGGCAAATTTAGGTGTGGATTCTACATTTATGACAGTATTACCGAATACTGACCTTGGAAAATCCTGTATCAATTACCTCAAGTCTAATGATGTACATACGAAGCATATTATTAGAGCAGATGGACGTATTGGTCTTTATTATCTGGAGGAAGGCGTGTCAGTAAGACCTTCACAGGTTATCTATGATAGAGGAGATTCTGCATTTGCAAACTACGATTATAAGGATGTTGATTTCGAGGAAATCTTAAAGGATTATGATTGGCTTCACTTAAGCGGTATTACTCCAGCACTTTCATATAACTGCAGACGCTTGATTGATCAGGCAGTCAGAGCCGCAAAGAAGCTTGGTTTAACAGTGAGCTTTGATCCGAATTTCAGAAGTACACTCTGGTCTTTCGAGACAGCAAGAGATGTATTAAGCAAGTATCTTCCATATGTAGATGTATTGATTGGTATTGAGCCAATCCACCTTTACAGAGAAGATGGAACCGACCACAAGGATGGTTTGACCATGGATCCTTCATTCAAGGATATGGACAGAGTATTCAAGGAAATTGATAAGCAGTACCATATGAAGGCCATTGCAAGAACAGTACGTTACGTACATTCAGGAAGCAATAATTCCTTGAAGGCATTCTTCTATACTAATGGAGAGACTTACGAAAGTAAGACAATCAACTTCGAAATCGTTGACCGTGTCGGCGGTGGAGATGCTTTCTCATCAGGATTGATTTATGCATTAATGGAGAATATGGAACCACAGGATACAGTCGACTTTGCAGTCGCATCTTCAGTAATGAAGCATGCAATCAGAGGCGATACGAATATTACAAGTGTTGGACAGATTAAGAGATTGATGGAGAATTCATCATTTGACGTACAGCGCTAGTGTGACGACATACATCAAAAGAAAACGGGAATCGGAAATGAACATCATTTCCGATTCCCGTTTTCTTACTTCTTAGGAAAATGCGAAAAATCCAACATGTGGATTTTTCACGTATATGAGGAAGGGAGCTAGCTAATTAAAAGTGGCGGTTAACGCCAACAAAATTATTCGGATTGTTATCCGTTCTTAGTCTTGTTCCATCAGTTGGGCCATCAAAGGAAATAAATCGCTTTCCTTTGTAGGTGAGTGTACCTTTTCCTTCTTCTAGGATAACGTCATAAAAATCTTTATTGACCAGTAAGGTAATATATTTGCCGTTATCTAACTGAAAGGCACAAAAGTATTCCTTGCCTTTCTCAGCAACACCAGATGCAACGCCTCCACCAATCGCTCCGCTACCACCAGTAGCATACACTTTCTGTGTGACGTAGGTTTCTTCGTACTTACTTGTCAGAGTGGCTGGTACAGATTTTGTTTTGCTGAATGCAGCGATGAATACATCCTTAAAGAATGCGATTAGTACTGCTAATACAACGATGGCAATCAGTGATCCGAGAATAATCATTACAGTAGGTGAGAAAATAAATCCGTCTGTCATAAAAATCTCCATTCCGCGCGCCTTCGGGCGCGGCACAAATAGTAATGAAAGATTTTCAAAACCTCTACTCCATGAGATAATGCTTGTAAGAAGCTATACTACAAAGCACGGGAGGAGGAGTTG